>JAFSZZ010000016.1 GCA_017458765.1 Lachnospiraceae bacterium
GTACTCGGGCTTATGCCGGCAGACCTGTTGAATGCGGATGATCTCAAAGGACTTATGCTTGAACTTTCAGGCGAGACCGATGCGCTTGCCCTTATAACAAATGAGGAGCTCCTCGGAAGCATTATGGATGTGGCGGACCTGGCATCGCAGATGGCAGGGGAACTTGAGGAAGAATTCGGTATATCCATTGAAGATATCACGGAACTCTTTACTGCAGCCGAAGAAGAGATCCCGGTTGAGATCGTTGATGTAGATGAAGATGAGCAGGAAGAAGACGGAGTTGTTGTTGAGATAACACGAAACACCGAGACGGATGATACGGTGATCACTAACGGTACGACCGCCGAATCCGCTTCGCTTGACCGCAAGGCAGCACAGGTACTCAACAACAGGAAACAGGAAGATGATATGCAGAATGCCATGGCGGGACAGAATTTTTCAACAGAAACGCCCGTGGCAGACAATGTTACGCAGGCACAGCCGCAGTTTACAACGACGTATGTCGATCCCGAAGATATCTTAAGTCAGGTAACCGACAGGATAAAGCTGGATATAGGAGAGGATCAGACATCAATGGAGTTACAGTTACATCCGGCGAGTCTCGGAACGGTAAATCTCCAGATCAATTCAAACGGCGGAGTGGTTTCGGCGCATATCCTCGTACAGAACGAAGCGGTAAGGTCGGCACTTGAAGGACAGCTGGTACAGCTTCTGCAGACTTTTGAGGAACAGGGACAGAGAGTGGAAGCCATCGAGGTTTCGGTAGCCGGATACGATCTTGACAGGAGCCTTAATCAGGGAAGCGATACAGGAAGCAATGAGAGAAAGGATCGCAGTACCGAAGGAGTAAGCCGTACATCCAGAAGGAGCATTAATCTCAATGAGCTTGATGAGGAAGACTTTGAGGAGCTTACCGAGGAAGAACAGCTTGAAGCCGAGATAATGACCGCAAACGGCACAAGCGTTGATTTCAAGGCGTAACATAGCTTTAGGAAAGGAGTGGTAATATGAGTTTGGCAGCGCCGGTAGTAGACGGAAAGCTTGTACAGAACACCACGGCTGCAAATACCACAGGGGCAGGCAAGGAGACAAAGGCCAATAATTCGATGGACAAGGATTCCTTCCTTCAGCTTCTGGTAGCGCAGATGAAGTATCAGGATCCGATGGAGCCTCAGTCAAACACCGAATATGTAGCACAATACGCACAGTTCTCGGAACTTGAAGCAATGCAGAACCTGTCATCAAATATGGATCTGCAGAGAGCTACGGGACTCGTGGGCAAGGAAGTGGTAGTAAAGACTACGGGAGCATCCGGAGAGCCTGTATATACACAGGGCAGAGTGGATTTTGTATCAACAGAAGGCAGTAAGGCATATATGACCATAAACGGTCAGAAGTACAGCATTGATGATCTGGATTCGGTTATGGACGGCGAGTATCTTAATGCAACGACACTTGCAACAGAGTTCATCACGAGCCTTAACAAGCTTCCGAGAGCAGCATCCCTTACACTTGAATATAAGGATGTCATTCAGAATCTCAAGGATGTTTACAACGATATGACTTCATATCAGAGGGGATATCTCGGAGAGGAGAATATCAGCAAGTATAAGGAATATGTCGAGAGGATGGACCAGATACTTGCGGCAGCAAAGAAAGCCGAAGAGAAGAAGGCCGAAGAGAAGAAGGATCAGGACGGAAGCGATGCGGACAGCATCAAGGCAGGAACGACGGATGGAGACGGTGACAGCCAGTAGATAACGGTTGAGGAGGAATACCGATGAATATCATGAACGGACAATTCCCTTCCATTGAGCAGGTAACCGATAATTATCTGAAGCAGCCCGGAGCAAAGAAGACGGGAACGGGCAGCGGCGAACAAAGTTTTGCGGATGTGTTCGACAGCCTTAAGTTTTCAAAGCACGCTTCATCAAGACTTCAGGACAGGAACATAGAGCTGTCCGAGAGCCAGATAGACAGACTGAATGCAGGGATGCAGAAGGCAGGCGAGAAGGGAATCAATGAATCACTGGTACTTATGGATCAGATGGCATTTATTGTGAACGTGAAGAACAATACAGTGATCACGGCTTTGAACGATCAGGAAATGAAGGAAAACGTATTCACGAACATAGACGGAGCCATCATAGTGTAGGAGCCGGACCTTAGGGAGGCTCAGGTATCCTCGAATGACTGACGGGATACGAAATATAAAGGAGGGTCATTAGTTATGATGAGATCACTTTTTTCTGGTGTTGCAGGTCTTAAGACACACCAGGGCAAGATGGATGTAATAGGTAACAATATCGCCAACGTTAATACGGTGGCATACAAGGCAAACAGCGTAACTTTCCAGGAACTGATGTACCAGACAACGTCGAACGCATCCGGAGCGAATCAGGAAACGGGCCGCGCAGGTATAAATGCCAAGCAGATAGGTCTGGGTGTTACGACCGGTGCTATCAACACAAATATCACCACATCGGGTGCTTCGCAGTCAACGGGTAACCCGTTTGATATCCAGATCACGGGTAACAGTTTCTTCATAGTAAATGACGGGTCAAACAACTACTTTACTCGTGCAGGCTCGTTCTATGTTGACGGAGCAGGAAACCTTGCCATGACCAGTAACGGTTTCAACGTCATGGGATGGCAGGAAGATCCCACAGCTCCCGGAACGATCAAGCAGGATACGGTCACTCCGCTTAAGATCATGTCGCCCGCAAATATGGTATCCGAGCCCGAGCAGACCAAACAGGCATATATCACGGGAATACTTGACAAGAACTCTGCAGGTGTATCTTCAAAAGACGGTCAGATCATGAATGTTTCGTTTTATGATAATCTTGGATATTCATATGTTGCCAAGTTCGCGATGAGAAATTACGATGCAAGCGGAAGCGAGCTTCCGGCCGGAGTATACAGAATGAGTATTACTGATGTGATCGATAATTCGACAAACAAATCGCTGGTTGGAACCGGTACCGTTACCGATATTGCCGACATAGACGGACAGGAAAGTATATTTGTGGCTTATGATACAAGAACCGGTGAGTATTTAGGTTACAGTACGGCTCCGATAACAGCTTCAAATCCGACCAACCTTGATCCGGATAAGAAATTCAATCTGGATGTTAAGATACCCGGTATGGAGGATAAGGACAGGACGGCACCACAGAACTTAAATCCCATTGAGGTCGCGCTTGATACTTCGACCATGTACGATAATAACGGGACATCAACAATATACGGCGCAGCCGGTGATTACAACGGCAACTACGCCGGACGTAAGATAGGTAATATGTCTGGGGTTGCGGTTCAGCAGGACGGTAAGATATATGCGACCTATGATAACGGTACCACCAAACTTCTCGGGCAGATTGCGGTAGCATCGTTCTCCAATCCGTCAGGTCTTGAGAAGATAGGTGAAAATCTGTATCAGACCACGATGAACTCCGGCCAGTTTGACGGCATCGGAAAGGATGTCACATCGGATGGAGCGGGATCGTTCAAGACAGGCGTACTGGAGATGTCAAACGTTGATCTGTCTCAGGAATTTACCGAGATGATAACAACACAGAGAGGTTTCCAGGCTAACAGCCGTATCATAACGGTTTCGGATACCATGATAGAGGAACTCACGAATCTGAAGAGGTAATTATTTGCAATACAGGACAGGCTCAAAATGCACTGCATTTTGAGCTGTATCGGATAAGTCCAATAGCAATCTCAGGAACACAGGGATCACAAGCAAGCTTGTAACCCTGTGTTTTGAGATTAGCTGCTGTCCTGTATTGAGTACAAATTTTCTAAATTTAATAGACAAAAGGTGAAAAATTTAGTAAAATCTTTTACATAGGTTTATTATGCTTATTAGGTAGGTGGGAGTATTGGACATTGCTACACTGGTCGGTATAGTTGCCGGCTTTGTATTCATGATCATTTCGATCGGTCTGGGAGCGGACGGGTTCGCGGGCATTAAGTATTTCCTTGATGCACCCAGTGCCATGATCACATTCGGAGGAGCAGCTGCAGCGATATTTGCAAGTTACAGCATAGCTGATTTCCTCGGGGGTCTTAAGAGTATAAAAATTGCATTTAAGGTGCCTTCGCTTGATGCGGGCTCTGTCATACAGAAGATCATAGATCTGTCTAATGTTGCCCGTAAGGAAGGACTTCTGTCGCTCGAAGAAGCAGCGGGAGAACTTGATGATGCTTTTCTTCAAAAGGGCATCATGCTGATAGTGGATGGTACAGATCCGGAACTTGTGCGTGGAATAATGGAGACTGAGCTTGTCAGTATCGACGGCCGTCACAGGAATAATATAGGTTTTTGGGAGAATCTCGGAGCGATGGGTCCTGCATGGGGAATGATAGGTACCCTTATCGGTCTGGTTATGATGCTTTATCACATGGATGATGTCAGTTCCCTGGGACCGAACATGGCCGTTGCACTTATTACGACATTCTACGGATCGGTTCTGGCCAACTGGCTTTGTACGCCCGTGGCGACCAAGCTTAAGTCCATCAATGACGGCGAGATGCATGTCAAGGAGATCGTTGTTGAGGGGCTCCTGTCCATACAGGCCGGAGAGAATCCGCGTGTTATAGAAGAGAAGCTCAAGTCATTCCTTTCGCCGGCTGTAAGGGGCAGCCTTGGTAAGGGTGAAGAAGGGGGAGAAGAGTAATGGCCAAGCGAAAGGCAGAAGAACCGCCGAAAGGCGCGCCCGCATGGCAATCGACCTTTGCCGACCTGATGAATCTGCTGTTGTGTTTTTTCGTCATGTTGTTCGCAATGTCGGATGTTGATAAACAGAAGTTTGAACTTATCGCGGCATCTTTCACGCAGAGTTTCAGCGTTTTTTCCGGAGGAGCTCAGGCTGTGGGGGATGGTATTCTTATATCAAACGGCGTCAGCCAGCTTAATGAACTTGATGAATATATGACCACTATGGGCCGTGCAGCAGAGGAAACGACTCAGGAGAAGGACAAGTGGGATGAGATCGAGGAAGAACAGCTCAAGGAATCCGAGTCTTTAAGCGAACTCATAGAAGAGGCCCTGCAGGAGCAGAATCTCGAGGGTATGGTAGACGTGGATTTCACTTCACAGTATGTGTCGCTGACACTTAACGGTGCATTGCTGTTTGATTCCGGAAGCGCTCAGATCAAGACGGATTCGCTTCCGATACTTGATAAGATCGGTGTCATCCTCCGGAAATACGGCAAGAGCATAATCGAGATCGAAGGTCATACGGATAATGTACCTATCCATACGAGCAAGTTTGCGGATAATAACGAGCTGTCGAGTGCAAGAGCGTTGTCGGTGTTCAATTACCTGGTAGAGAACAGCGGACTCGACCCGGCCATAGTCAAGCATACCGGACGCGGAGAATATGTACCGATAGCCGATAATTCGACAGAGACAGGACGTGCCAAGAACAGGCGTGTTGAGATCAAGATATATCACACGCTGAGCACATATTAAACGAACGGAGATATATTTGAAATGAAGAAGAATCTATTGTCGGTAATAATCCTTGCGCTGCTCATAGTAAATGTAGCGTTGACGGGTATAATGATGTTTTCAACGGTCAGCGCAAACAAGAAGACGGTCGCGCTGGTCAATCAGATAGCATCGATACTTAATCTTGAGGTCAAGGCACCGGAAGGTGAAGTTGCATCCAAGGAGCTTACGATCCAGGATATCGAGACGTACAATATCGCGGATGAAATGGTAATAACGCTTAAGCATGGCGAAGACGGCGCGGATCATTATGCGATCGCCCAGGTATCACTCTCGATCGATAAGACGGATGAGAAATACGCAGAGCTGCAGCCTCTGGTATCGCCGAATGAAAGTAAGATAAAGAGTGTTATAAATGATGTTTTCGGCAAATATACCAAGGAAGAAGCTTCCGCAAACACACAGGCTATTGCAGATGAGATATTGGCACAGCTTCAGGCCATGTTTGATTCAAAGTTTATTTACGAGGTCTATTTCAGAGATCTTAAGTTTCAATAGATAAGGGGTCTGATTTTTTAAGAGTGAGGTGAGCTTAATGGGTGAAGTTCTCTCCCAAAATGAGATAGACAGTCTGCTTCAAGCGTTAAGCTCGGGGGAACTTGATGCTGATGAGATAAGCTCCGGTGACGAACGAAGTACAAAAAATTATGATTTTCGGCGTCCGGCCAAGTTTTCCAAGGAACACTTAAGAACGCTTGAAATAATATTTGAACATTACGGAAGATTGTTATCAACCAATCTGCCCGTGTATTTAAGAAAGAATATACAGGTATCGGTGGTGAATTCGGAGGCATGTACTTTTTCCGAGTTTTCCACAGCACTTGCCAATCCCGTTTTGCTTGGGATAGTAAGTTTTGAGCCGCTTAACGGCAGCATAATGGTTGAACTTGCAGCCAATCTGGGTTTTACCATGGTTGACAGAATGCTCGGAGGTCCCGGTAATCCGCTTGAGAAGGCAAGGGATTTTTCGGAGATAGAGCGTACCATAGTAGATAAGATGATGGCGGTATGCGTGGGGCTGTTGAGGGAGCCGTGGAGAAATGTTGTGGACATTACGCCCGTTCTTGAAAGGGTAGAGACCAATCCGCAGTTTGCTCAGATAATAGCTCCGAGTGAAATGATCGCTATAGTCACCCTGAATATCAAGATAGGTGATATTGAGGGACTTATGAATATATGCCTTCCTTATTTTACGCTTGAGAGTGTCATGGATAAGCTTAATACCAAATACTGGTTCGCATCCATGAAGGAGTCAAGCGATGAAGATTACGAAGAGTATATCGAAACGGTTATAAGAAAGGTGAGTATGCCTATCAAGGCCGTGCTCGGGAAGAGTTCGATCACGGTAAGCGATTTTGTAAATTTGCAATGTGGTGATATAATTAAACTGGGGTCTAAGGTTGACAACGAAATGGAGATATATGTTGGCAACCTGAAAAAGTTCAAAGCATTGCCGGGATCCGCAAAGGATTCATACGCAGTGCGTGTAACGCAAGTGCTTAGAGAGGAGGAGTAGCGCGTATGGATGGAATGCTGTCGCAGGATGAGATAAATGCCCTGCTGAATGGCATGATGGAAGGCGGCGATTCCGATGCCGGAGGGGAACCGGCAGCGGCTGAAGCTCCGGCGGGAAGTGCATCCGCATCAACAGGCGGAACGAACAATCCTGATGAGAGCCTGCTTACGGATGTTGAGAAGGATGCCGTAGGTGAAGTTGCCAACATAAGTATGGGAACATCGGCCACCACGCTGTATTCCCTCGTCAACCGGAAGGTCAACATCACTACTCCGGTCGTCACATTATCGACTTGGAATCAGATACTTGAGGATTATGAGCGTCCATGCGTATTTATTAAGATCAAATATACGGTAGGTCTCGAGGGAACCAATATCCTTGTTCTTAAAGAGGACGATGTTAAGATAATCACGGACCTGATGATGGGTGGTGACGGCACAAACACTGACGGCGAGCTCGGTGAACTGCATTTAAGTGCGATCTCTGAGGCCATGAACCAGATGATGGGTTCTGCCGCGACATCATTATCATCAATGCTTGGCAAGATGATAGATATAAGTCCTCCGGAAGCCAGTCTCGTTGAACTGGGTTCGCTGGATCCCGGGGATGATGTTTCTGCTTTTCTGCAGGACACATTTGTTAAGATCACCTTCCGGATGCAGATAGGAGATCTAATTGACAGTAAGATAATGCAGTTGTATCCGGTATCCTTTGCTAAGGATCTGTACAGCTACTTTATCGAAAATAAAGAACCTGAACCCGAACCGGCGCCGCCGCCCGTGCAGACACCGCCGCCGATTCCCGCTCCTTCGATGCCCGCACCATCGATGGATATGGGGATGGGCATGGGAATGCCGGATGCGTCAATGGGCATGGGTGCAGGAACTCCCGGTGGAATGAGTATGGGAATGTCACCCGGAATGGGGATGTCACCGGGAATGGGAATGTCGCCCGGAATGGGGATGTCACCCGGAATGGGAATGGGTATGATGCCCGGAATGGGTATGAATATGCAACAGCCTATGGGCATGGCTAATGTGAATATCCAACCCGCATCATTCCAACCGTTTTCTGCTGATATAAATGCAATGCAGAGCCAGGAGAACATTGAACTCATCAAGGATGTTCCCCTTGAAGTAACGGTAGAATTAGGGAGAACCCAGAAGTCAATAAGCGATATCCTTGACTTTGCTCCCGGTACCATTATCGAACTTGATAAGATAGCCGGTGAACCCGTTGATGTTCTTGTCAACGGCAAGCTGGTCGCGAAGGGTGAGGTAGTGGTGATCGAAGAAAACTTTGGTGTAAGAGTAACAGAAATAATAAATTAAGTTAGGAGAAGAAAAATGGCAAAGAATATTTTAATCAGTGATGACGCAGCGTTCATGAGAATGATGATCAAGGACATCCTTACCAAGAACGGTTACAATGTTGTCGGTGAGGCTGAGAACGGAGCACGTGCTGTTGAGAAGTACAATGAACTCAAGCCCGATCTTGTTCTTATGGATATCACAATGCCTGAAATGGATGGTATCCAGGCTCTTAAGAAGATCAAAGAGAATGACCCCAGCGCTCTTGTTATCATGTGTTCAGCCATGGGTCAGCAGGCAATGGTCATCGAGTCTATCCAGGCCGGAGCTAAGGACTTTATCGTTAAGCCCTTCCAGGCAGACCGTGTTATAGAGGCGGTTAAGAAGGTCGTAGGCTAAATGTTTGCTGCCGTGGTCATATCCGGGTCTTTGGAAGGTGCGGCTCAGTTTCTTACGGTTTTCTTCATTTTTCTTGTAGTTCTTGCGATCACGTATCTCACTACGCGTTTTCTCGGGAAATATCAGAAGATGCAGGGATACAACAGGAATTTTGAAGCGATAGAAACGTACAGATTGAGCGCAAACAAGTTCCTTCAGATAGTCAGAGTGGGCAGACGCTATTTTATTGTTGCCATCGGTAAGGATGAAGTGAAGCTTATCTCTGAGATATCAGAGGAGGATATTGATCTGAGCGCAGAGAATCCTGCATCGAATGACCGTTTTAAGCAGATTTTGGAAACTGCGAAGGATAAGATAACAAAACGGGGCGATAAGCAATGATTAAATATTTGTTCCATAGAAGCAGGCCCGGAAGGTTTTTGAGTTGCCTGCTTCTGTGCATATTTTTGGTAATGCTTATGCCTTCAAGGGCATCGGCTGCCGAAGTAAATGAAATAGGGATCACGGATGACAACGGCATAAATGAGAACAGGACTGTGATTAATGATCCCGGCACCGCTGAGGACGCGTCAGACCTTCGGGAGTTAAATGTTGCGAACAATCTTACCGTGACTTACCGGGACGGGGAAGGCAATCTGTCTGGGACGCTCAGGATACTTATTACCCTGACGTTAATAGCACTGGCTCCGACTATCGTCATTATGATGACGAGTTTCACGCGCATACTGATAGTGATGCATTTTGTAAGGTCAGCACTTGGCACTCAGTCAGCACCGCCGAATCAGGTTCTGATAGGGTTGTCTCTGTTTCTGACTTTTTTTATTATGAATCCGGTGATAACCCAGATAAACGACAATGCCGTAAAGCCGTTTGAAGCAGGCGAACTGACGCAGACCGAGTTCCTTGATACTGCGGTCCAGCCGCTGCGCGAGTTCATGTACGGACAGACACAGACTAAGGATGTAAGGCTGTTTCTTGATATAGACGGGATCGAAGCAGTGGAAAACATAGACGAGATACCTACACGTGTGCTTGTTCCCGCTTTTATCATAAGCGAACTCAGAACAGCGTTCATCATAGGATTCCTGATTTACATTCCGTTCATTGTAATAGATATGGTTGTTGCATCGACGCTGATGTCTATGGGTATGATGATGCTTCCGCCGACAACGATATCAATGCCGTTTAAGATACTTTTGTTTGTTCTGGCGGACGGATGGAATCTGGTGATCGGCAATCTGGTCAAGACATTTTATTAACAGAGGACTATTATGACAGTTGATAATGTAGTTGAGATTACAAGGACAACACTGTACACGATAATACTCACTTCGGCACCGATGCTTCTTATATCGCTTATCATCGGTCTTGCCGTGAGTATCTTCCAGACAGTAACGTCGATACAGGAGCAGACGCTCACCTTTGTTCCGAAGCTGATAGGCATCTTTGTGATGCTCATGCTGCTGGGACACTGGATGCTTAATAATATGACGGGATTTATGACCGATCTTTGGTCCGATTTCAGTTTGTATATAAAGTAGGCGATGATAGATCTTACATTTTCCTATGGCGACCTGGAATACTATTTACTGATATTTGTCAGGATAAGCTGCTTTGTTGTAACAGCCCCGTTTTTTTCAATAAATAATGTTCCGAGAAGGGTAAAGGCCGGGTTGAGTTTTTTTCTGGCATATATTATGTTTGAGTCAATGCCGGTGCACGATATCCCCGCATATCATACGGTGTACGGATATGCGGCGATGGTGCTCAAGGAAGCGATAGCCGGACTGATCATCGGATTTGGCGCAAATATATGCAATTCGGTGATAAACCTTGCCGGAAGGCTTGCGGATATGGAAATAGGTATTTCCATGATATCACTGCTCGATCCTACGACAAGGGAACAGTCGGGTTTTACCGGAGTACTGTATCAGTATTCCATAATGCTTGTAATGATGGTAACCAACCTGCATCATTATTTTATACGCGCACTGGCGGAAACATTTACGCTCATCCCGATAGGCAGGGCGGTGTTTTCTTCGGATAAGATAATGACGGTGATAATACAGTATCTTGGAGACTATGTGTCGATCGCATTCAGGATCTGTCTTCCCGTAGTTGCGACCATAATGCTCACAAACGCGATACTGGGCATACTGGTAAAGACCGCGCCTCAGATCAATATGTTTTCGGTAGGTATACAGATCAAGCTGTTCATCGGTCTGGCAGCGCTGATGATCACGATAGGAGTGCTCCCCAGTGCATCCGAGTATATCTTCCGGGAAATGAAGGTAATGATGACAGCTATGGTCAGAAGCCTTACGTAGGGGAATAAGAGGGGAATATGGAACTGTTATTTGAATATGATCTCCAATATTTCGCCAAGGAAGGGCCCGGCGGTGAGAAGACCGAACCGGCTACCGATAAAAAGAAACAAGATGCCCGCAAGGAAGGCCAGGTAGCGAAAAGCAAGGAACTCACGGGAGCGATCTCACTGTTTGCAATGTTCCTTGTCCTCAAGATATTTATAGGGAACCTCGGAACCTCGTTCCTGCAGACATTTTCGGAAGCTTATAACCGCATTCCCGAGATGACCACTCTTACCGAAGGTATGGTGATCCCCAGGGAATTCGCGGGAGTCATGAACCAGATAATCATTAAGATACTGCTCATGCTTCTCCCGTTTCTGGCAGCGGCGTTTATAGTAGCCTTTATCGTGGATCTCGTTCAGGTAAAATGGAAGCCGACAGCCAAGCCGTTACAGCCTAAGTTCAATAAACTCAATCCGATAAACGGTTTTAAGAAACTGTTCGGAGTCGACAAGCTGATAGAGCTTTTAAAGTCTCTGCTTAAGCTTATCATAATAGGGTACATGGCTTATTCGACGTTAAAGGATGAGGCGGCACAGTTGTTCCTGCTGTATGACATGCAGCTTATCGGAGCACTCAAACTGTTCGGAGACATAGTGATAAACATGTCGCTGAAGATATGTGCGGTATATCTGATAATCGGTATAGTGGATTATGTATATCAGAGGCATAAGTTCAACGAAGAC
>JAFSZZ010000164.1 GCA_017458765.1 Lachnospiraceae bacterium
GAGTGTCGGCAATGTCGTTGACCCGGCAGCGACCTTCAAGGCGAACTTCGCCGGAGATGATAACCACAACTCTGCGTCCAACGTGGACGTGACTGTGACGGTTGGCAAGGCGAATGCTGTCGCTGCTACGGTTACCGCGAACAGTCGCACTTACGACGGGACGGAGAAGCCGCTGGTGACCGTTACCGGCACACCGACCGGCGGCACAATGTACTACGCCCTCGGCACGAATGCGACCACAGCTCCAGCCGATAACCTTTATACCACATCCATCCCTACAGCTACCGATCCCGGAACCTACTATGTATGGTATAAGGTTAAGGGAGACGGAAACCATTCAGACAGTGAAGCGGCATATGTAGCGGTAAGCATAGTCCGGGATCATGGGGATGTGACCGATGAAGATATGCCTGCGGGCGGTATCATACCGGACGGCATATGGATCGCGGGGATCAGGGATCTAAAGTATACAGGAAAAGCACTAAAGCAGGACTACAGACTGTATGACGGTAATAAGCTCCTGTTGGAGAAGACGGATTACACAGCTTCATATAAGAACAACACGAAGGCATACGAAGCAGGTGAGATCATAGACCCGAATAAGGCACCTACGCTCAACATAAGGATGAAGGGTAACTACAGAGAGGTAGAGCCTGTATACTTCAACATAACAAGGGTGGATATAGGAGAAGATGAGTTCAGGGTATCCGATATGTCAACCGCCTATACCGGAAACAAACAGACACCCGCACCCGTACTTACGTGGAGCGGAAAGAAGCTGAGGCCGGGAACAGACTTTACGGTAAAAGAATATGTGGAGAACACATATGACTTTGTAGGAAAAGCAGATGAAACCACGGTATACGATCTGACGGTTAAAGGTATAGGTAATTTCACCGGAGAAAGGAAGATCACTCTTACCATAGCCGGCAAGACAGAAAAGGCAGGCGAAGAAAAGACCGTACCTGTAGTGCTGATGAAGGATGTGAAGACACCGTCCATACCTGAACAGGCATATACAGGTGAAGAATACGATCTTGACTCACTCAGGGATAATAAAGGCAATAAGCTTGCATTTACCGTAATCTATAAGAATAAGAATACAGTACTTGTACCGGGTACAGACTATGAGGCAGAGTTCACGGATGCAAGAGAAGCAGGAACAGCAACGCTCATCTTAAGAGGTCTTGGAGCAAACGACAGTGAGACAGGCTTCTGCTTCGTAGGTGAGAAGAGGATCACATTTAAGATAAAAGGTCTCCAGATAACCGGAGCGAAGGTTAACGGACTGGAAAAGAGCTATCAGTATACGGGAGAAGCAATAGAACCCGTGATAACACTGGAGAAGGACGGAAAGGCCATACCGGAAGCTGATTACACCGTGGAATATATTAATAATGTAAAGGCAGGGACCGCTTCCGTGATGATCACGGGACATAACAGCTGTCAGGGAACGAAGAAGGCTGACTTCAAGATAACTCCGTATGACTTAAGCACAGATAAGGGTGCCATAGTCATAAACGGAGGTGAAGCGATAACCACAGAATATGTCAAGGGCGGAGCACAGCCTGGGGTTACTGTGACCTTCAGGGGCGGTAAGCTTATCGAAGGACGTGACTATACGGTTAAGTACAGCAATAACAAACAGGTAGCCAAAGCGGATGCAGGTAAGAAAGCACCTACAGTGACTGTTACCGGTAAGGGAATGCTTAAGGGTAGCAAGGCAGTACCGTTCACGATCGGGCTTCGCCGGTTCGTTGAAGGCAACGGACTTACCGTACTTGCATCTGACATAACAGCGGGAAGCAAGGCAGGAACGAGCAAGATCAAGGTACTCGATTCAGACGGCAAGGAGCTTAAGGCAGGACAGGATTATAAGAAGGAAGTTAAGTATTATAATGCCGAGACAGAAGATGAGATCAACAAGGATACCAAGCTTACAGAGGTGGGGACAGTAGTAAAGGTAGAGATCACCGGTATGGGAACATACACCGATGATAAGCTGACAGGTGTATTCCGCATTATCGCCAAGGATAATAACATAAGCAAGGCAACGATAAGGATTGCCAACCAGGAATACACGGGTAAGGAAGTAAAGATCACCGACCAGAAGCAGTTCGTCAATGCAACCATAAAGATAGGCGGCGTGACTAAGCAGCTTACCCTTGGTAAGGACTTCGAGATAGTGGAAGGAACCTATGTCAGGAATGTAAAGAAGGGAACGGCAAAGGTGACCATACACGGACTTAAAGGAGGAGAGGAAGGTCTTAACCTTGGAGGATATAAGACCGTAACCTTTAGGATAAAAGAAAGATCCATAAAAGAATGGTGGGAAGGACTCCTCGACTTCTTCGGCTAAGCAAGTAAACAGGTGAATAAGTAAACAAACAAAGAAGGGGCTGTCGCACCAAAGAATAGTGTGGCAGCTCCTTTTTCATGCAAAAACACAAAAGCCGGACTACTAAAACTTCCAATATGGTTAAGTTCACTGACAAAAATTCGTTCACTCGCCAAAGTCATCAATAAAAACCCGCCAAAGTCATCAACAAAAACCAGCCAAAGTCATCAATAAAAACTTGCCAAAGTCATCAATGAGTCATCAATGAGTGATAATATACAAACTATTCGTTAAAGAAGCCTTTCGCGCATAGTTGAAATAAATTTACATATACCGCTCCTGCTCCTGTTCATCGCATGCTGCTCCTGATGCTACCGAAGCCTTACGGTTAATCTCACTCAAGCTCATCCCCGGGGTCTTTATTAAGCTGATTCTCCTCGAGAAGTTCAAGCAGTTCTTTGTAATTGCTCTGGTATGCATGGGCGTTTGTGGATACGCTTTTATGCCTGGCTACGGAAGCCTTCGATCTGGCTATCGGCTGTACAGTACCTGCGCCCGCAACACAGCCGCCGGGGCAGGCCATTCCTTCAAGAAGGTAACCGTCGTATTTACCGGCCTTGGCTATAGCCATCATTTTGCGGCATTCTCTTAAGCCTTCGGCACTTTGTACGTTTATTTCCTTGTCAGGATACATTTCCTTTATACAGTTGACTACAGCAGAAGCCACGCCCCCGCTTACGGCGAAGCCTCTTCCGTCTCCGCTTGCTCCGTGCATAGTATCATCGTCGGGCAGCTTAGAGAAGTCAATCTCCTTAGCCTCAAACATGCCCATTACTTCTTCAAAGGTAAGGACGAAATCGATATCGCTTCTTATCGTTCTTCGTGACGCCTCCAGCTTCTTGGCTGCACAGGGACCTATGAAAGCAACCTTGCATTCCGGATGTCTGTGTTTTATCAGACGTCCTGTAAGCACCATGGGAGTGAGTGCCATCGATATGCACTGCGCCTGCTCCGGGAACAGCTTCTTGGCCATTACCGACCAGGCAGGACAACAGGATGTGCCCATGAACGGAATATTATCAGGTACGTTCTCCACATAATCCTTGGCTTCCATAAGCGTACACAGATCGGCACCTATTGCAACCTCTACGACATCCTCAAAGCCCAGGGCTCTAAAGGCCGGACGCATCTTCTCGGGGGTAAATCCGGCACCGAACTGCCCTGTTACCGCCGGAGCGATGGCTGCGTATACGGGAACATCACTCTTTATTGCCTGTATTACCTGGAAAATCTGTGCCTTATCAGCTATGGCGCCGAACGGACAATTGGCAAGGCACATGCCGCAGGATACACATTTTTCCTGATCGATATCTGCTCTTCCGTACTCATCCGAGCTTATGGCATCCATTCCGCAGGCCTTGACGCACGGACGTTCAAGCCGGATTATCGCATTATAAGGGCAGGCTTCTATACATTTACCGCATTTAATACATTTTTCCTTATCTATGACCGATCTTCCGTGCTTCATCTGTATGGCGCCGACGGGGCAGATTTCCTTGCAGGCATGTGCGAAGCAGCCCTGACAGGCATCTGTTACCCTGACCTCATTGTCTGGGCATGAATGGCAGGCAAATTTGATTATATTGATAAGTGGCGGCTGGTAATATTTCTCGGGCTTAACGCATTCCTCCGCGCCCTGGGTTACCGGAGCGTGTTCGGCTGCGGTGCGGACTGACAGTCCCATGGCCATTCGCATACGTTCGCGGACAATGGCACGCTCGATAAAAACACTGTCCCGGTATACCGTAACTTCGCCGGGAATTACCCTGTAGGGTATCTCATCCATCTGTGACAGGTCTCCGTCCTTGTAATCATATGACAGTCTGGCCACCTCTGCATATACCCTTTTCCTTATATCGTTAACCGATGTATATATACCGCGCATTTTCGTGAATCCTCCGTAGAAATTCTTGTAATTATTCAGAACAGGTACGGCAACCCCTTATGACGAATCCTCAAAATACTGTGTATTTTTCGCTGTTCTGAATAGTTATAAATTCGTTTACTGTAAATCAGTATAGCACAAATAGGATCATATTACACGAAGGTTATTAAGGCTTATAATCCCGGCTTAAGTATGTTATATTAAATTTATGAGTTGGTAGTCTCCCTCTATGAGGGATTATGGGCAGATTAAGGAGGTTATTTATGAAGGTACTTATTTTGAACGGAAGTCCCAGAGTGGACGGTAACACAAGCATTGCCGTGGATGAAATAGTCAGCGTCTTTAATAAAGAGGGTGTGGAAACCGAAGTGGTCAGAGTAGGAAACATGGACATAAGGGGATGCATCGCCTGCAACAGCTGCAGCGCAAACGGAAAGTGTGTTTTTGATGATGTGGTTAATCAGCTTGCACCGAAATTTGAGGAAGCCGACGGACTGATAGTAGCATCACCGGTATATTATGCATCGGCCAATGCTACTTTGATAGCCTGTCTGGACAGACTTTTTTACAGCACGGGCTTTGATAAGACAATGAAGGTCGGAGCAAGTATAGTTGTGGCAAGGCGCGGAGGATGCTCGGCAACCTTCGATGAGCTTAACAAGTACTTTACGATAAGTGGAATGCCTGTTGCATCCAGCCAGTATTGGAACAGTGTTCATGGAAGGGAAAAGGGTGAGGCAGAGAAAGACCTTGAAGGGCTTCGCACTGTGCGTGTACTTGCACGTAATATGACATTTCTTATGAGGAGTATTGAGCTTGGGAAACAGGAGTACGGACTGCCGGAAGAAGAGGAACGTGTGTGGACTCATTTCATTTCCTGAAATTCAGCCCCTGATCTCGCTCAACAGATCCGCTGAGTCTGACAGACAGGTACGACCGTAATCACGCGATATTCAAAGATCAGACTGTGTGATCTCCATAATGGCACGGTCTGCACCGGCTCCGGCCATTCTGCTTACGATACGGTTTGCCTGGTTGGAAATGACCTGTTCAAAAAAATTGCGAACGGAACGGGCGTTACCGAAATGCTCTCCTTCGTAATACCTTAATTGGGAAATGCGTTCCAGAATACAGGGATACAGGGATTCATTTATCAGATAGTCCTGTTCCCTGCAGTAGGTAAGAAATATCTGCATGAGCTCCTCATCCGAATAATCCTCGAAATGCACATATTTATTGAAGCGTGATTTTAATCCGGGATTTGAGTTGATGAAGCGTTCCATCTGTTCGGGATAGCCTGCCACTATGACAACGAGGCGGTCACGGTTATCTTCCATAAGCTTAAGAAGCGTATCGATGGCTTCCTGACCGTAATCACCCTCATGCTCACTGACGAGAGTGTAGGCTTCGTCTATGAATAAAACGCCGTCAAGGGCAGATTCCACCACATCATGTACCTTCTGGGCGGTCTGCCCCATGTATCCTGCAACGAGGCCGGAACGGTCTGTTTCGATGAGATGTCCGCTCTTTAATATCCCGATAGAGTGATATGCCTGTGCCATTTCACGGGCTATGGTTGTCTTGCCGGTACCCGGATTGCCTATAAAGACCATGTGGCGTGATATATCGGTGCATTTGAGTCCGCGTGTCTGCCTGAACCTCTGCACCATCATGAGGTTGACCATGTCGTGGACTTCTTTCTTTACGGAATGAAGACCGATGAGAGAATCGATCTCGTTAAGGATCTCATTTATATCCTTAACGGGCTCAATGTTTACTGATTCGGATCCGGTACTGCCTGTCTTATAAGCGCCCCTTACATTGCCGGGATCATGCATGATAAGCTCGTCATTCTCTTCGAGCTGTTCAATGAAGCCTGTGCACATATTGGTGAAATGCTGAAGCAGCATGACAGGGTACTGAAGACGTCCGCCATCACAGTTGATAATAAGATTAGCGATCAGAATGAAGGTATCAAGAACCTCTCTGGTACTGACAAGATAACATTTGCTGCCCATGTTGGCATCCTTCTCGCCACGGGCTATGATCTCAAGGCTTTTGGGAACATTGCGGATAATGGAATCCTCTCCTATGATATCCGTTCCGTAGCTGTCTTTCAGCATATCCGCGTCAACGAGTATACTAAAGACAACATTTATGGTCATTATCTCGGCGTCGGAAACCTTTCCGTCGCTGCATCCCAAAAAGTAACCGACATTCAGGGCCTCACTCCTGAATATATTATACAGCTCTTCGCTGTCGTTTTTATTTATCTCCCCGCCGTACATGGCGCAAATATCCCTGCACTTCTTAAGCGCTTCGTTAACTGCATCCATTATTTTATTCCCTGAGATTTGTCATAAGGCTACGGTGTGCATTCATTATTCATAATTTGCTTTACACTACCCTGTTTGCTGTGATGTTTTTTATCAGGACCTATGCTGATAAGGATGATATGGTCAGGCCTTGGGTTTTTTCTGTGCCTCAAGGTATCTCCTGTTTATGGGAAGTGTTTTCTGGAAGCACGCAAGTGTCATGGTAATATTCTGACTTATAAGAAGATAATTACCTACACGGATACGGCAGGCATTATTATCAAGCTCTGAGCTGACATATATTTCATGATCGATCATTTCTTCGGGCAGAACATCAAATACATCTTCTTCGAACAGCAGAAGCTTGTTTTCCTCTTCAAGGAATAACCCCACCTTTTCATGAGCGGTTTTGAGCTTAACCATGTTAATGACCAGGTCGTGATTGAAAATATCCTTCACAAGAACGTTTGAGGTCATCTGGGTTACCCTCTGTAAGGGAATCCTGTGAAGATATATAATATTGCCGTCATCCATATACAATTCAGTGACGATAACCGATTTTTGAAATAATTGTTTTAATGTCATTTCACTTGCCTGCCCTTTTCGGTATTAAAGAGGTATGTGCCTGTTACGATGTTGGACATTTATCTTTGTAAATCTCAAACATATAAATCCCATACATTATAAATGAACTAAAGCAATATCTCAAGGTATTCTCTTACAATATTTCTTATCCTGAAGGACTTCGCATACAGCATAAGCTTTACAAGGTCCCTGTCGCTTCGTTTGACGTATGCCTTAAGAACGCCGCTCAGTATATCGGCGTTCAGCTTATTGCGGCTTCTTATTATATCACAGACTGTACGCTCTATGTTATAGATGCTGACAGATCGGCCGTATTCATTTGATATTTCGCTTTTTCCAAGGTTCAGGAGATCTTCCTTTACCGTATAGACCTTTATCCCGCTTTCGGTGAGTCTTGAGGGGTTTATTCCGGTATTCAGCGTTACCGACAGCTTAACCGGCCTGCCGGACAGCAATCCGTGAATAAATGCTGCAGATTCATGGGAAATGACCGCTTTGGGATATTTAAGCTGCAGGATATACTCACGGTCGATCACGGCTTCATCCTTTACATAGACGCCGTGCGCTGCTTTTTTAAGCTCCAGTTCCTTTATTATGGTATAAAATGACGGTTTGGAAATACCGGAGCGCAGAACCTCTTCCGTGGTAATCAGCCCCTGATTACTGATCAGCAGATCATTTATCATTTCAAGGTTTTTCATTGGTCTCCTTCGATCTTTTGCATGAGGTGTCCGACGCGTAGCCGGTCTTTTAGGGGAAGTAGACGGAGTGACGGTCGGCACTGTAACGTATTGTTTCATGATCCGTTTTTTATGATCGAAATGATTATATCATAATTAGCGGGATCATGGGGAAAATTACAGTCAATACAGCTTTTTATCATACGTCCGTCCTTTTCCTTTATCCTATAATTACCGGGACAGGATTCACGGTAATACAGCGGACAGTAACAGAACAGACAGTTAAGCTCCGCAAGCCCTTCGTGACAGGGATAGAATTCGCACTGTTTATTGGCAAAGAAGCGCCCGGATGCACTTGGCTGCAAAGGATTTACCGAATCCGCAGAGTTATTGTCGTGCCCTGCTTCAGAGTGGGTATCGATGCAGGCTGACGGGTATGTTTCCGGGTTCACATTTACCACAAGAGCGATAAACAGAGTATATCCTTCCCTGTCCTCTCTGTCCTCTCTGTCCTCTGCCGTAGTGTTTATGCCTGTGGCAGTATGTACGGAATGGTTATCCGGTGAATCATTTACGGAATATGAAACGGCCTCCCTGGGAGTAAGGATATCGATCCTTTCCGAATCATATGAAAGGTTACAGCCGATATATATCCTGCAGTCAGTCTTATGTGATATAAGCTCCCGTCCAAGACTGTTTATATCCGCTGTACCTGACAGGAGTACGAAGGTCTTTCGGTTATATCTTATATTCTGTATAAGCTCGTGAATGGCCGGTTCACTGTTTCTTCCGTGAAGGCTTTTCAGACATGCATCATCATAGCTTTCACCGAGTCTTGCGGCAAAATATGATACGGAGGATATACCCGGCAGGATACGTATATCAGCGCTTTCATCCCATTCCCTGAATTTCCTTAAGGCTGTCTTTGCGCCACTGTAGAAGCCGCTGTCCCCGCTGAAAAGAACAGCCGTTGTTTTAATGCCGGCGTCAGCCTCGAGGATAGGGATTATATCCCCGGCAAGGTATTTATCATAATATTTTCCGATGCTTACGCCGGGGGAGCATGCCTTCTCTGTGCAAGCTTTTGCGGAATTATTCTTTAGACATTCTTTGGCAAGAATATCAGGGAGATCAGCCAGCATCCGTTTGGAGCCAAATACGGCATCTGCATCTGCGATGGCATTTCTTACAGCTTCAGTCATCTGTGAGACAGAGCCGGTTCCGCATCCGCACAGAAATATGATCCGTCCGGAACGATTCTGTATCTTACCATCTGTGGTCACAGGAGTAATACCTGGTGTTATTGTATTTGATGAATCCGTGAATCCCATTATTCTTACGGCCCTTGTGGGTTCAGTGAGCTCTGCAGGTTCCGGGTGTATTAAGTTTTCTGTGTGTTTAGCGGGTTCGGAGAGCCTTATGGTTTCAGTGGGTTCAGTGAACATATCCGTGGAAGCGCCTGAATCTGTCCGGGAAACGATCAGCCTGTACGCCTCTGTAACGCTGATACCTTCATCTTTGACCGGACGTTCTATCACATGTACCGTAACGCCAAGATCAAGGGCGGCCTTTACCTTCTCTTCATATCCGCCGTTTCTGCCGCTGTTTTTGGTTATCAGATGCTTTATCCCGTTTTGGAGCATAAGAGCGCGGTTAAGCTCATATGAAAACGGACCCTGCATCGCAATGATATTGCTCTGCGGGATGCCCTCTCTCCTGCAGGCTTCAATACTCTCGTTAGAGGGGAGAACCCGTACATAAGTATGATCAAGTAAATCCCTGTTTATTCCCGAACAGAATTCATGCAGTTCCTTAGCTCCTGTTGTCAGGAGGATGGCGGGATATGTACTTTCTGTTTTTGGCGATGCCGGGGTATGCGCTGATGAGATCTTACCGTGATCATCGTAATCAGCAGAAGTATCAGAAGCATATGAAGTATCAGGAGCACAAGAAGTATCAAATGCGATACTGTTGAGCCGGCAGATACATTCATCCAGTGTGGCATAGCTTAGTATCCTGCCATCTGCAGCTGAGGACTCATCGAGACTTCTTTGAACCCTTATATACGTACATCCGACTTTGTCGGCGGCTGCCTTAATGTTTCTTCCGGCCTCTGCGGCATACGGATGGGTTGCATCAACTACAAGATCGGTGGCGCTGAACCCGTTATCCGTAAGGAAGATGATCATATCGGCTTCAGTCATCCGTCCGACATGGATATAGACATACGGGTCATCGCACATCACATCACTGCCGTATTGTGTGGCCACGCAAACGATGTGTTTTATCTTCTGCCTGCTTAACAGCTCAGACAGCTGCCGTCCTTCTGTTGTTCCCGAAAAAATAACTGTTTTTCTCAATGTAAACGGTTAGTCCTTTTGCTTTTTTTTTCCCTTAAAACAGCTCTGATAATAAGACAGACCCGGATTTTATCCGATATTGGTCGTCTGTCAGTGTCTAAGCGTCAGATTTCTGACTGCGACAGCTACTGTGATGCCTCCCCCTGTCTGTTTCCTGACGATGAGCGAAGAACCGGGTCCGGCCCCCATAACTGCCGCCCTCTCACATACATTGTCTACTCCCGTGGTCTGCTTAACGAATTCCGAGGAGGTGAAATCACCCTCTGCCTTATTTAGAAGAGCCGCATCGAAGGTTATAAGAGGAAGCCTGTATTTGTCACAGTATGCGCGTATTGCCGGCTCAGACTGCTTGATATCCAGGGTGCATACGGAATAAATATCACTTGTTATAATATTGTTTTTATCCAGTATCCCTGTAATAAATGCTTCAGCCTCTTCTGCTCCTGTACCTTTACGCATTCCGAGACCGAGAGTATATTTCTTTGGTGACAGAAGAAGGGAGTATTCACGGTCGGTTTCATCGGCAATGATAACATCTGCCGGTTCCTTAGGGGGGTAATCTTTAATGGAAAGAGTAACCGGCTTACCTTCGATAGCCTTGGCCGATACCTTCCTGATCCCATCTCTGTTGCGTATCGTAAGCCGGTTCTCGCCGGCGAATACATCGGCGGAGAAGGCTCCGTGTATATCGGTTGATGTGGTGATCACGGGACAGGCTCCTATAAGCTCTGCAATGGTTAGGGCCAGCTTGTTTCCGCCTCCTGCATGACCCGAAAGGATCGGGATAACGTAATTCCCCATATCATCTATTACTATTACGGGTGAGTCAGTAAGCTTATCCCTGACGGACGGAGCTATGGCTCTTACAGCGATCCCGACTGCGCCTACGAAAATAAGGGCGTTGCCCGATGCAAACATCTCTGAAGCCCATTCCGAAAGAGTCTCCGAAAGTTCTATGAACTCAGTTGCTGATGTTGTATGTAATGATTCTGAGCATGTACGTGATGTTTCATCCCATTTGTTTGCTGTACCTGAATCCGTGGATGATGTCTCATCTGCTGTACACGGTATCCCGGCAGTATTTTGTTTTTCGTAAGGATCTGTCGGTGGTATGGTATTATTATTCATGGAAATATATGCCTGCGCGCCTTCGATCCCGGCCGCGGCTGCTGATCTGTTTAATCGTTCGATCAGCGCCTTTCCGTGGCGTGTGAAGCATATGGCTGCTTTTTTCATATAAGGTGATTCCTCCCTGCAAATATTTATGTATGATGCAGCATTATTTCCAGATACCGCTTAAACATGTTCTCGTCATAGAAAAGGTCGTTGTGATCGTGATTGGGAAAATCAACGATCTCGAGGTTTTCGGCATATTGCTTTATGATTTCAAGATTCTTCTTTTTAGAGGCTCTGATTTCCTCATTTTCCGCCTTTTGGGCGTTTAGCTGTATCACACGTCCGTCGTATTTGGGGATCTCTTTAACTGTTTTGTCAATCCTTGCCACCATATTGTTCTTGTTCACCACTTCTATTTGTGTGATCGCACCGCCTGTAAGATCAAACAGATTCTCCGGATATGCTTCAAGGGTCAGAAGTGTTGGCGGCTCATCTGTGATCTTATTTGCGAAATCTGAATCTCCCATCATTACAAAGGGCTTGTTTCCGTATCTTTTAGCCCATTGTGCCGCAAGAACATAAGAGACGAAGCCGCCCCATGAGAAGCCCATAAAGCCATCTATTGTATCGCATCCCTGTGGAAGATGGTTCTCAAGGACAGTCATGTACATATCCTGTACTTCATCAAAACTCTCTTCCTTAAACAACAGATCGTAATGACTGTCTGTTGCTTCTATAACGAAGATATTGAATTCCGTATTAAAGAGACTGAGCATATGGAGAGTCCTTGCGACGGGCGCTATCCCGTATATGAATACAAGCATCGGTTTATTGCTGTCATAATTGTCGTAGTTCCAGAATACTCTACGGTTTCCTTCGATCAGCTTCTTTATGGTCCTGTATCTTATAACATCCGATACACGGCATTTAAGATTAAGCTTAAGTGAATTGATCATGGAGGCAAACCGCATTGCTCCAAGGGACGTCATTCCCAGACTGAACATATCGTCGGTAACGCCGAAATCGATCCCCGGCAGGCATTTTCTTGCGGCATTTAACAAATGAGTCTCGAGCGCTGTCTGTGGAGGCTCGCCAATAATATCTGTCTCATATTTTGGAAGCGGAAGATTCTTCCTGTCTATCTTGGCATTGGGAAGAAGCGGCATCCTGTCAAGCTTCATATATATTTCCGGTTTCATATAATCCGGAAGGTCCGATGAATCCATATGATTGCGCATACGGCTTTCATCAACGACCGCATTTTCCCTGACCGTATAATAAAGAATAAGATGTCTGCCTCCGGGAAGCTCAGATACCGTTGCAACTGATTCCCTGACTCCCGGATGCCTGCCTGCTACAGCTTCAATCTCCCCGAGTTCTATCCTGTACCCGCGAAGCTTGACCTGATTGTCGATCCTGCCCAGGAATTCGATGTTTCCATCTTCATTATATCTTACCAGATCGCCGGTATGATACATTCTTTCACCTGTTATATAAGGGCAGTCCCTGAAAACCTTTTCTGTAAGTTCGTTCCTGTTGTGATAACCGATACCGACCTGGATCCCGGCAACGCATAGCTCTCCTGCCACACCCAAAGGAAGCAGTTTTTCATGTTTATCAAGCACAAAACACCATGTATTGGGCATGGCCCTGCCGATAGGCACGTTATTGTAGACCACACCGGTTTCAAGAGGAAACCAGGTGCTGTCATCCGTGCATTCGGTGGGCCCGTATTCATTTATTATCTGTATTGAGGATTTACCGGTGATCCCGTATAAGGCTTCTCCGCCGGCAATGATATACCGTAAAGGAAGATCATATCCTGTCATCAGGACTCTTGCAACCGAAGTGGTAAAGCCTCCGCCCGTCAGATGATTTTCTCTTATATAGGCTGCTATTTCGTCATAATCCCGCCTTTTATCCTCTCCGAGAATAAAAACGGAAGCCCCCGATGAAAGTGTCGGGAAATAATCTTCTATATGGGCATCGAATGAAAACGATCTGTGTGCTATGATGCGGTCGGTATTTCTGATCCCCGCGAGATGACTGATCGAAACGGTAAAATTCATTAGGGACTTATGCGCGATCTTAACGCCCTTCGGTTTGCCCGTGGATCCGGAAGTATAGATCATATATGCACAGCCTTCGGGGTCTGCTCCGGGGAGTTCTTTTGCTCTGTCACAGAGGCCATTAATGGCATATGACTCTGCTGCAGACCGTATATCGGATTCGGTTAAGATGATATCTGCGCCTGAGTCCTCTGTCATGAAGCTGATCCTTTCATCGGGATAAGACGGGTCTACGGGCACATAGGCGCAGCCTGCCTTATGGATCCCTGTTACGGCTGTAACGAATTCCTTAACCCTGTCAAGCTTTAATACAATGAAATCCCCCGGCTTGGCGCCTCTGTCGAGAAGACTAAGAGCAAGCATATCCGAAGCGGTATCGAGCTCTTTATAGGTATAGGTTCCGTTTTCCGCACTTACCGCGAGTGCACCAGGTGATGCTGAAACTTTTTCCTTAAAAAGGTCAAGCCATGTTTTGGATCTGTCAACCGGCAGATCAATGCCTTTTGAGGCTTCTATTATCCGCCCGGATTCTTCGGGACTTACAAGATCAAGCTGTGCCAGGCTTATCTTCGGATCCCCGGCGATCTGTTCGGCAATTACCTGAAGCATATTTATGACAGTATCTACCTGAACTGATGTATGCTTCTCATCGTCAAAGCATATATCGATCTTAAGACTCCCGTTATCCTGTAAGGTGGCTGAAAAATCGAGACCGAAGAGACCGTCCTCACTGCCCATTCCGTAGTCGGAAGGCATTTCGCGGCTCTTATCGAGCTTCTTAACGGCAGTCTGTACCGTATCGTTGTCGTCAGCAGTTAATTTTGCGTATATCCTTGAACAATTGGTGTTTTTGGTGTCTTCATTGGTCTTACTATATGTGCCGGCACCGGGGATTTCCCTGTTATCGGAGACCTCGTTACAGTCGGTTTTCTTATGGTTATCGGCACTTTTTTTATTACTGCCGGATGGAAAATCAACACAGAATGGTACAGAGTCATCCCGTTCATATACCCGGTTGATAAGTCCTACAAGCAGTAAAGCTGTGTCGGTAAAGGACTGTTCATCCGGTATAACGGTATCGTTGAGAGCATTTATACAGATTGAGTCAGCGATGAAGGTTTTGAAATGTTTCAAGTGGTTCTCCTTTATGATTTTATTTATACCTACACTTACACTTACTGTAACTCATCTATTACAGGCAGTTTCTGACCAGAAATATGACTTACATACAACTGTCTGATTGGCTGCTCAGAACCGAACAAAAAACCGCTAAACCAGCATTTCTTCGGCTCCCTGAGAGCATCCAAGCAACCCCCATTTGACGGAATACATTATACAACGGATATCGATCTTTCCTTCAGCTCTTTTATTTAAGTGATATAAAATCCGCTTCATAATATAGGACATACATGCCTGCTCTATTCCGGCAGCCTTAAGATATCCGTATGCCTCTTCGGTTGAAACACTGTCAAGTATACCGAGAAGTGTTTTTGGATCTGCACCGCATCTTGCCGCAGCGGCTGCCATAAGCTCCATACGGCAGTCGGCTTCGCGGGAATGTGTATTCATGATACCGCCAGATACCTTTATAAGCTTTCCGATATGTCCTGTCAGAAGCAGATGCTTATAGCCTGCAGCGACTGCCATATCGATAGAATCACCGATGTAATTGGAGCATTTAACCGCTTTGTTTAAGTCATATCCGTACTGCTCCTTCATAAAAGAAAGACCGTAATTCCCGGGGGAAATGACTATTGCATCTGCACCCTCAAGGCGGCGCTGGTTAAGTTCAAGACGGATGGTCTCAAGCAATGCCCTTGTGCTCATGGGCTCTACGATACCGCTGGTACCTATTATTGATATTCCGTCTTCTATTCCAAGCCTTGGATTGAAGGTTTTTTCGGCCAGTTCCCTTCCTCCGGGCACATAAATGGTGACTTTTAGTGAACCTGTATGATCAAACAGCTTAGCTACCTGACTGACTTCGTCCGTTATCATGGCTCTCGGAACGGAATTGATCGCCTTGCTGCCTACAGGCTGATCGAGCCCGGGACGGGTTATGGTTCCTATACCTTCGCCCCCTTCTATTACTATATGATCCTGTACATCTGTGATCTTACCTGTTTTTGTACCGGCCTGAGCCTGTGTATCTGATCCATTCCATTCTTTTGCATCAGGGATATATATATCAGTATCTTCATTAAGCTCAACCCGGGCATAAACAAGTATCCCGTCCGTTATGTCGGGATCATCGCCCGAATACTTGCGGACTGCGCAGCTTACGGCGTTTTCCCCGATATTTATATCGAGGACATCCGCACTATAATCTATTCCCGCAGGAGTAGCTATCCTTATTTGGTCTATCCTGTTGCCGCCAAGAAGCATGAAGGCGGCGGCTTTGGCAGCCGCTGCGGCACAGCTTCCCGTTGTAAATCCCTGTTTCACCGAAGTTTTCCTTTTGGTTTTATAATTATCGTGTCTTTCTGCTTATCTACTTCATTACATTTATTAACGGTTCTAACTGTATAATATAGCATTTAATATAGCTGCAGCGACGTTACTCCCTCCCTTGCGCCCTTCGTTTATGATGTAGGGAACATCGCTTCTGAGGATGAGTTCCTTGGCTGCCACCACATTTACGAAGCCTACCGGAACTCCTATTACAAACGCGGGTCTGTAGCCCTGCTGCATATGCTCGTGAAGGGTTATGAGTGCGGTGGGAGCATTACCGATCACAAATACGACCGGTTCATCAAGCTCCATGGCACGTTCCATGCTTACTGTGGCGCGGGTTACATTCCTCCTGCCTGCTTCTTCAGCTACGGCTTCGTCAGCCATAAAGCACATGGCCCGGCATCCGAGCTTACCGAGAGCTGTTTTATTTATTCCCGCCAGGGCCATATTGGTATCGGTTACGATACATACCCCTTCCTTAAGGAGATTTTTTAAGATACTTACAGCACCGGGTGAGAACTTAAGGCTCTCTGCATAATCAAAATCAGCCGTTGTATGAATACATCTTTTGATTACGGGTGCGGTATCGCCTTCCGGAGATATCCCCATGGTTTTAAGCTCTTCCGTTATTATGGAGAAGCTTCTTTTCTCTATTTCAGAAGGATTTATATATTCAAGATTCATAATTTTCCTCTGAGTTACCCTGATGCCGGCATAACATGATCAGGCCTTATATTTATATATCCTGTTCACATATTTTGTCGCTGAAGTAATGTGCGGATACTGTTTATAAGCAGCACATTTGATCTGTGATCCTTAACAGCGATCCTGTAAAACCCATTGCCAAGGCCCTCATAATCACTGCAGTCCCTGATAAGTATACCATGTTCAAGAAGACCGGTATACAGTTCATATCCGGATTCGAACAGTATGAATGCCGTATCGCTGTGAAATACCCTGAATCCCAATTGTTTCAGTTCTTCCATAAGGTAGTCCCGCTCTTTTTTTATCTGTGAGATATTGTCGTCTATAAATGAAGTATTCCGGGCGATATCGGAACAGGCGATCATGGCCTTTGACGCTACAGATGACAGGTTCCACTCGGGAAGCTGTTTTTTTATTGCGATGATATTGTTGCTTGCCGATATTATGTAACCCATTCTGATCCCCGGAAGAGCAAACAGCTTGGTGTAGGAGCGGATTATAAAGAGATTATCATATTCACTGATAAGTTTTTTAGCACTGACTGACAACGAATATGTGATCTTATCCGACATGAACAGGAAGCTCTGGTCAAGAATGACCCGTATCCCGTTATCACCTGCTTTTTTTAGAATGGATATGAGCAGACCGTCTTCAATATTGGCACCGCCGGGATTCCATGGATCGGTAAGGAACATAAGGTCAATGTTGTCTGACATATGATTAAGAATATCCCCGGTCAGCCTGTAATCATCCTCTTTTTTAAGGTAATATCTTATGACATGCGTATTCTCTGTGAATGAGTCTGAGGTTTGCATGCTGTAAAGAGCATTGACAGCATGAATATAACCGGTATAACACGGGAGCGGGATCAGAATACCTGTGGGATTAACAGCTCTTATACAGGCCATAATGAGCTCAGAAGCACCGGAACCGGCGTAAATACAGTCAAAATCCACGTTGTCTGAGAGAGTCAATGATTCACGGACCTCATACTGCCCGGGATCCGGATAATTTATGGCCTCCTCTAATCCTGTCAGCATTGCAGAAGCGATCATGTCTGAGGCTGCACCGGGCAGGGGAAGCGGACTTAAGTTAACCGAGAAATCCATATTAACTTTGTTTCTGTATATATCTCCGCCGTGTCTCATATCTGCCGGTCCGTTACCTTAAATCAATACCTTAAGCAGCAGAATGAGAAATACGATCGAAACGACCAGGGTTATCTTCTTTACTGTTCCGCTTACTTCGGTATCTGATCTGGATATCTTAAAGACTATAAAGGCTATAATACCTCCCAATACAAGTAAAGCAAGCTTTTCCATGGCTCTGATCTTATAATCGATCTCCAAAGAATACTCAGGACTGACCGAAAAAACGACTCCGCTTCCTTCGAGCTGGGAAACCCGGGACAAAAGTTCCTCTCTGACATCGAAATCACTTACTTTTTTGGCAAGTACCGTTATATCCAGTCCCCCGGGCGTATTTGAGTCTCCCTGCTCATTGAAATTCTTACTATACCATCTTTTGGATGCTTTTATCAGGAATGCGCTGTTTCCGTCCTCATCAAATCCAAGATAATAATGGTCCGTTCCTACCGGTATCAGACCGTTTATTGAATGCTCTATCTCAAGGATCTCAACACATCCGTCGATATTTACCGAGTGAAGATCCTTTGTATTAACAAGGTCATATATTCCGGTACCCAGAAGATACCCTATAAACATAAGACAAAGAAATATCAAAAATATATTTTTGGCTTTTTCCTTCATTTCAGAGATCCCCCTGTCTGTCATAATAATTTGTCATATTATCGGGAACGTTATAACCGAGTCGTCTTATCGTTGTTACATATCCTGCGTCTTTCATCCGTTCTTTTGATTCTTCAAGCATTCTTTCGAATTTGATCCTTTTTCTTCCTGTCTTTATTGATAGCATACTGATCAGCGCTCCGATGATAGCGGCGATACCAAGTCCGGTAAAAAGTACAGGAAGCAGCCATTGCATCTCCCTTGGAAGTCCAAGCTGATAACGGCTGAAAAGATGGATGCCGCGCCAGATAAGCAGGCCGCCTATAACGATCATAATCAGATATGGGGAATACCTGAATTCGTCTTCCGGTATTCCTTCGACCGCAAGCTCATGATATCGCGGATCCAGATATTCCTCGCCGCATTTCTTGCATGTCTTCAGTACTTCACCGTATTTTTTAACTCTGTATTCATATGTAAACAGTTTTTTACCACATGAAGGGCATTTGAATTCAACACTCATTTTACGCTCCTGTTACCGGCAAGTACTTCACGGTAGTCCTCAAGGTTCTTCTTAAGAAGTCGCGGGATATCAAGCTCATAAGGACATTTCGGCAGGCAGGCACCGCAGGATATACACTCTTCTATTCTGTTCATTTCAGTCTGCCAGTGCTTATTTAACCACCCGTCACTCGGCGCGCGCCTTAGCATGAGACTCATTCTGTTACACTGATTTATCTGTATTCCTACCGTACACGGCATGCAGTATCCGCATCCGCGGCAGAACTCACCGCCCAGTTCCTTTCTTTCGGAATCGATGAATGTCTGTATCTCTTCATCCATCACGGGTGTATTTTCCATATATGAAAGCCATTCGTCAAGCTCGCTTTCTCTCTGAATACCCCAGATCGGAACTGTTCCGTCGAACTGGCTTACAAATGCCATGGCAGCTCTTGAATCGGTAATAAGGCCTCCGGCCAGACCCTTCATGCATATGACACCGACATTGTTACTGTTACACAGCCGTATGAGCTCTGTTTCCTGTTCATCGGCGAGATAGCTGATGGGGTATTGAACCGTTTCATACAGTCCGGATTCTGCCAGTTCACGTGCAATTCCGATCTTATGTGCAGTACCGCCTATATGCCTTATTTTGCCCTGTGCCCTGGCTTCAAGCATGCATTCATACATTCCCGTGCCGTCACCCGGTCTAAAGCACTGTCCCATCAGATGGAACTGATATATATCCAGATAATCGGTTTTCAAATTATTAAGTGAAGTCTCAAGATCCTTCCAAAAGGCTTCGGGAGTTTTGGAGGTGGTCTTGCTGGCGATTATTATTTCTTCGCGCTTTATATAACCGTTTCCGAAAGCCTCGCCAAGCTTAACCTCACTGTCACTGTATGCTCTTGCGGTATCGAAGAACCTCATTCCGCCGTCATATGCCTTACGGAGTATCTTAACAGCTTCATCTTTTTCTACTCTCTGGATCGGAAGAGCTCCGAAACCGTTCTGGGGTACTCTGATCCCTGTGCTTCCAAGCGTTATTTCCTTCATTTCAAATGGCTCCTTTCTTAAGAACCTTCGCCATGTCTTGTTTGTCTGTACCTTGTTCCTGTGCCTTGGCGTGTTTTCAGACCCAGGTATACTTCTTTATGATGCCGGGAGCCAGTGTTATGTCAACCAAGTGCTCTGTGACGGGCTCGAAATCCTCGTGGAATTTCACCTCTCTTGCTTCATATATTTCACCAGAAACGACATCCTTAAGTCCCTTAACCTTTTTCGATGTATGAACCGTTACATGGGATGGATTTATATCCGGCCTGACGTACTTATACATTATCATACTTCCGTCACTGTAAGTAAACAGTGAAATGTTCCTTCCGGAAATATTATACTTTTACTCAAATATTATTACAAGTGGCAGCATCGCGTGGATTGTGTAAAGTACTCATTGGTTCTTTCCCTTATGATTTTGTCATTTCCGATCATTTTATATAATTCGCTGATGGCGAACAGTTTAACTTTTTAAATAATCTAATGGAACAGATCCGAATCCTCTATGTAAAGATAGC
>JAFSZZ010000165.1 GCA_017458765.1 Lachnospiraceae bacterium
GCGCTCTCCGTATCGGCATCCGGACCCTGCTCGGTTATGACGGACACATCATCACTGCCCGAAACCTCTGATACCGCATCAGCGGTATCTTCCGTAAGCAGGATGTTTTCCACCCCCCCTTACATCTACGGGCGTGGCTAAACTGCCACCTACCATTGCAAGGGAAAGCACCATTGCCAGCAATTGTTTACTGATTCTTGAAATTCCTTTCATCTCTTTCCTCCCTTTCATATGTTTATAATAAAAAAAGCATTCATCATCGTATTTTTCCATTCAAAAGAAATTATATCACACGAATCCCTTCTCCCGCTATCGTCAAAAGTATCAATTTTAATTAAAACATGATTTAACACTGATCGGATAATTTGTATTTTATGCTTGGCTTATTAGGGCTTATACGAAATGAACCTGAACAGAAAGTTATTATTGAACAGATACCTGAGGAAGGCTGAAGCCTGCACATCCTTAAGAAGCCTGCTGCCCGCCTCGTTTCCCATGAACATGATCACGACAAAGAAAAATATCCATACGATGATAAGCGCCTGTGCCGCGCCCGTAAGTGCTCCGAGTATTTTATTGAACCCTTTTATCACCGGGATCTTCGCTATGATATCGGATGACTTTACGACCACCCACATAGCAAGTGACAATGCGGCGTACATTGCCACAAATGAACCCGCGTTAATGATGAGTTTTGCAAGATAGACCGAAATATAGTCCTTTATAACTCATTGGTGACAGGCACCTGTTCAGATGTCTTTGCTTTCATGAGCTCTTTGCCCGACATATTTCATCGACAGGATAGAAATCGCTGCCAGTATGGCACCGCAGGTATTGCCGGTCTGCATTCCCCCGCCAAAACCCGCAAGCATGATCATGTCCCTGTCGTGCAGCTTCAAATCATAATATGTCTTCATCTCATACTTCAGCCTGCTTCCTTCAACAATCTCAGGCGGAAGCAGTGCTCTTGCTACCAGTTTAAGATCATCTGATTCGAACCGTCCCCCGGTTTCAAAAGGTCGAAAAAAGCACCTGCCGGCAGGCAGATGCTTAAATTCACTAATGTTCTGTTTAGTATTATACGAGTCGGATCTCAATGAGAACCCTCCTTACTGTTATCACTAAAAAGCCAAAGTATCGAGCCTGTTTACCAGCTCAGATATCTTTTCGACACAGAAATTTATCTTCGCTTTATCTTTATCGGCAACCTTTCCTTTTTTCCTGAACTTTTTGATCAATCTTGAGTATCCGATAAGTGATGCTTTCTCGGTCACTTCCTTAAGCCGTTCTTCATCCTCCGTTTTCAGATAACTCTTAAGGAAGCTCTTAAAAAAGCGTTTTGCGACAGCATATGAGAATCCCATGAACTTCTCAACGACCGCCGGATCTTCCTCTCCCAGTACCACATAAAAATAATACAGATCCGACAGTTCGATAATGGGATGCCCCATGGAAACCCTGTCCATATCGATAAGCAGGGCTTCTCCATTCTGAAGGAACACATTTCCGGTATGGAAATCACCGTGGACGAGAGTATTAGAAGCCGGAAGCTTATCGATCAGTTTCATGCACTTTTTGGAAAGCGCAGTATTTTCCATCCCGATCCCGCCGACTATGTAATCTTTAATCCTTTCGTATACATAGGGAAATCCGTCACTCTCTGAAGCCTCAATACCATGGATAACGGTTGCAACGTCAGCCATGATCGCGGCGTACTGATCCACATTTTTGGGAGATCTTGCGATACATCTGGAAAGTGTGTCCGCATCCACCATCTCAAACATGGCTCCGTACTTTTCTCCAACGGATACAATACCAAATGATATTGCAGTGGGAATGCCCAGAATAAAGGCCTTTCTGGTCTGGGCTATCTCCTGCTCAACATCATGATAAGTGTTGTTTTCATTAAAGACTTTAATAACAAGCTCATCATCATAACGATATACTTCACCTTTGGCACCCCGGCCCAGAAGTTCGCATCCTTCCACCGAGACCTCTTTATACTTCCTGAATTTCGTTTTATCCGTATCAAATGTCTCGGGCCAAATGAAATTGATATGCTTGATAAGCTCCTTGAATGCCCCGGTTTTGTTCAGAGACAGTTCTATAAGCTGCGCAATGCTCTTGTAATACCAGCGCTGCATTTCGGGATCGCTCTGGTTAAACTTCTGCCATATTTCGTCCCCCAGTTCCGAATACATCCCCGCAAGAGACCTGATATTTGCAAGTTTGTCGGCAAGCCAGAGCATTTTCACTCCTATATCCGTGCTGTTTTTCAGGACCTTTAGAGTTTCTTCCTTACGTTTCTTCCACGTGCTGAGTTTCTTTTCTCCGTGATACTCTTTTTCTGAATCTGTCGCTACAAGATCTGCCACTCTTTTACCAAAACGTTTCTCGATCTCGGCAAGTGTTCCATCGGTATCCTCAACTATATCGTGAAGAATGCCGGCAGTGATGATCTCTTCGTCATCCGTCATCGTGGACAGGATCTGCGCAACCTCGAGAGGATGAAAAATAAACGGTCTTTCCTCAAGCTTTCTGACTTTTCCCTGATGCATGATAGTTGCATAAATGATCGCTTCCTCAGATTTTTTCATCATAATAACAGACCTCCTGTTTCATCCATTTTTCCTTATCCCGTATGACCGGGACTATACGTCACGGTATCTGATATAATACTAACGAAGTTTAAATGATATGGCAAGACTTCTCTCGGAATCATGGATATTACAATTATCCGGAATTAATTTCAATAACGGAAAAATACAAAAAGGGTACCGCATTTCCATGGTACCCTTTTGACAATATATGATCTTTTTTAATTCTACTTAAGGAGTTCCAGACGGCTGGGATCGTTTGCGAATACTTCCTTGGCGTTAGCCTTGGTAACAACTACAGGCGGAAGCTCGTAGATAGCTACTTCCTTAACTCCGTTATCAGCCGTTACGTCTGTTGCGGGCATACCCTTGCCGTCCCTTAAGGAATTGATGATCTCGATCGTCTGTGCAACAAGTGCGTCGGTAGGCTTTGCAACCGTTGAGTACTGTCTTCCCGACCATACCCATTCAACCGACTCATTCTCGGCATCAAGACCTGATACTACGGGGATCTGCTGGCCTGCGTTCTCGCATGAAGTGATTATCGCACGTGCGATACCGTCGTTGGGTGAGAGCACACCGTGGATATCCTTATCGGAATAGAAGCCCGAAAGAAGAGAATCCATTCTTGCCTGAGCCTTTGCATTGTCCCAGTCAACAGTTGCACACTGGGTAAAATCGGTCTGACCCGATACTACCGTAAGAGTGCCGTCATCGATAAGGGGCTGAAGTACCGACATTGCGCCCTTGAAGAAGTTGGGAGCGTTGGGATCTGCAGGACCGCCGCCAAAGAGCTCGATGTTGTAAGGACCTTCACCCTTCACTTCCTTAAGACCGTCAAGGAGGGCCTGAGCCTGAAGTTCACCTGTCTTAACCGAACCGAACTGTACTACACCGTCAACACCTGTGGTGTTCTCAAGAAGTCTGTCATAACCTATAACATAAATGCCTGCATCCTTGGCCTGTTCAAGTACCGATCCGAGCTGTGTACCGTCGATAGGGCCCACAACAATGACCTTGGCTCCGTTCTCGATCATCGACTCTATCTGTTGCTGCTGCTGGGGAACTTTCTGGTCTGCCGCCTGGATGATCGGAACATAGCCTGCTGCCTCAAGCTGCTCCTTAAACATCGTTTCCGCTTCCTTCCAGTTCTGGGTTCCGAGCCACGGAAGAGAAACACCTATGGTTGCTCCCGCTTCAAACCCGCTTCCCGCTGCCTCTGTGGCTGTAGCCGGAGTTTCACTCTGAGCGGCTGCATCCTGTGTGGCAACCTCCGTGCTTTCTTCCACTGCCGCTTCCTGTGCAGCAGGTGCGTTTGCTGCTCCTTCTCTTCCGCCGCCGCAGCCTGTGAGTGCGGACACTGCCAGTACGGTTGCTCCAAGTAATGCCATAATTCTTTTTCTGTTCATGATCTTCCTCTCTTTCTAAATAAACTGTTGGTTTCTTTATGTTCAACCGGCTTCCGTTGTCAAAACCGGATGATCATCTTTTTTCTGTCCCGATCCGGTCTTCTACTTAGTCCTGATCTTATGCGAGCCACGCCCCGAGCGCTTGTTATATACGTCAAAGGCTACCGCCGCAAGCAATACGAATCCCTTTATGACCTGTGTCCTGTCCGCTCCTACACCCATGAGCATAAGACCGTTATTAAGTACCGCCATCATAAGTCCGCCTACCATGGTCTCAAGTATCGTACCAACACCGCCCGATACCGCTGCACCGCCGATGAAGACCGAAGCTATGGCATCCATTTCCCATGAAGTTCCGTCCGCGGGACCTGCTGCCGTTGACCTTCCCACAAAGAGGATCCCGGCTACCGCTGCAAGCAGCGACATGTTCATCATGGTTATGAAGTAGGTCCTTGCGACATTTACACCCGAAAGAGCCGCCGCGTTCTTATTTCCTCCTACCGCATACACGTTACGTCCGAACTTTGTCTTCTGGGTTATCGTATGATATATGATTATGAGTATTAAAAGGATCAATCCCGGTACCGGGAATGAAGTTCCCTCTCTGCCTGTTCCGAACAGCCATGTGAAGTATGCTATTATCGAACCGACGAGAAGGATCCTTGCTCCGACTGCCCATTTGGGTTCGTTCACTCCGGTGACTTCCGCCGACTTTTTGTATTTTTTAAGCTGTGATACCACATATGCCGCTATCCCTATGATCCCGAGGAGAAGTGTTGAATTGTTCATGCCCGTGAACTTCGGACCCCACTCGGGCAGGTAGCCTGCTCCGAACCACTTAAGCTGCTCCGGTGCCGGGACCGAGATCGATTTTGATATCCATATGACTCCGCCCCTGAAGATCATCATCCCGCCGAGTGTCGTTATGAATCCGGGGATCCCCAGTTTCGCCAGGAAAAATCCGTGCCAGGCGCCCGCTGCAAGTCCTATCAGAAGTGCAAGCAGTACCGCAGCCCACCAGGGAAGATCAAGCTCTCTTGCGGCTATCGCCATTACCATTCCCGAAAAGCCCGCTACCGATCCCACTGACAGATCTATCTGACCTATAACAATGACCATGAGCATTCCCAGGGCTAAAACCAGCACATACGCATTACCTGCCAGGAGGTTCTGGAAATTGGATGATGTAAGCATCCTTCCATCCGAAATGATATTGAATATCCCGATGAGCACCGCAAGGGCCACGACCATCGTGTAACGTTTTAAATCTCCTCCGAGTATCTGTTTTATTACTTTCATCTCTATCCGTCCTTTCTCTTTTGGGTTATCATTCTCCCGCAAGCGCTGTCATCCTCTTCATAAGTATTTCCTGATCCGCCTCACCTCTTGAGATCTCACCGGTTATCCTGCCTTCCGAGATCGTATATATCCTGTCCGCCATACCCAGCAGTTCGGGAAGTTCCGATGATACCAGGATCACCGCCATCCCCTGGCCTGCCAAAACATGTATCATCTTGTAAATCTCATATTTGGCTCCGACATCGATCCCTCTCGTGGGTTCGTCAAGGATAAGTATCTTCGGGTCCGTAAACATCCACTTGCTTAAGACAACCTTCTGCTGGTTTCCTCCCGACAGTGTTGTTACTCCCATATCCACACTCGCCGCCTTTATGCTTACCGCCTTTTTGTATTCAACCGCCGCTTTTAATTCCTCGTCAAAATCGATCAGACCGTGTTTTATTATCTTTTCAAGATCAGCCGAAACAATGGTCTTTCTTATGGAATCAAGAAGGTTGAGGCCTAAGTTCTTACGATCCTCCGGGACATAAGCGATACCGTGCCTGATCGCCGTGCTTACGTTGGGTATGCTCACCTCTTTACCTTCTATCTTTATTGTCCCTCCTCTGTAGATGCCGTAATTCCTTCCGAATATGGATCTCATAAGTTCAGTCCTTCCGGCACCCATAAGTCCGGCAAATCCGACTATCTCTCCCTTTCTCACATTGAAGGTTGACTGCTTGCAGACGAGCCTTCCTTCCACCTCAGGATCTTCAACAGTCCAGTCACTGACCTCGAATAAGACTTCCCCGATCCTTGCATCGCGTTCGGGATAACGGTTTTCGATGGATCTTCCCACCATAGCCTTTATTATCCTGTCCTCGTCCACCTTGCCGGCTTCCACCTCGTAGTGCTCTACCGTCTGACCGTCCCTTATGACCGTTACGGCATCCGATACCCTGGCGATCTCGTTTAACTTATGCGAGATCATGATGCAGGTGATATCATTGCTCTTAAGCTCAAGCATCAGATCAAGAAGGTTTTCCGAATCATCTTCATTCAGGGCCGATGTCGGTTCATCGAGTATGAGAAGCTTCACATCCTTTGATAAGGCCTTTGCTATCTCAACGAGCTGCTGCTGTCCGACTCCCAGATGTTTTATCAGCATATCCGGGTCAAGTGTAAGTCCCACTCTCTTAAGTATCTCCCTGGTCCGTCTTCTCTCCTCGTCCCAGTCGATAAGGCCATTTTTCGTTATCTCGTTACCCACGAAGATATTCTCTGTGATCGAAAGTTCGGGGATCATCGTAAGTTCCTGATGGATGATACCTATACCTGCGCTTTCCGACTCCTTGATGTTTTTAAACTTCATCTCCTTACCCTGATACAGGATCGCACCGCTGTACTCACCATACGGGTAAACTCCCGAAAGAACCTTCATAAGGGTTGACTTTCCCGCTCCGTTCTCTCCGCATATCGCATGTATCGTTCCCCTCCGGACCTCTAAGGTAACATCATCAAGTGCTTTTACTCCCGGGAATTCTTTCGTTATTCCTTTCATCTGAAGGATAAAGGGATTGTTATCCATAGCCTCACGTCCTTTCTTATCTCAAGGCTTCGTTTCAGTTTCTGCTAAAAGGATAAAAAAATAATGACGTTTGCAACAGTCACAAACGTCATCACTTTATTCAAACAGATATCACCTTTTTTCAAGACAGATGTCATGTGAGAACATGACAAATGTCATATCGACCATAAGGGGGACCACTACTCCCCACTCAGTATCCCCTTGATCTTCCGATCCTGTATAACCTGCTCCATCCTTATGTTCCCCTCTCCCGAGAGTATCTCATTAACAGCGTACTCAACCGCACTCTCCGCTTCATCCTGCCCGTAGAATGTGTACTTCGGCACAGCCGTATCCATAGCATGTCTGACAACATCCATGTTTATATTCTGCGAACCGTAAGCCCTGTCCCCAAGTTCCTTTTTTAGCTCCCTCTCCGTAATATCCCTGCAGGGCGACAATCCTTCCGAATACCTGAATATCTCGGATTGCAGCGTCTCGTCGGTGGTGAGCATTTTTATAAAATCCCAGGCTTCTTTCTTATGCCTGCTCTTTGAATACATGCCTATACACAGGGTGTCCAGGATAGATGTGTTATCCCCTTCCGATCCTGCCGGCATGGTAAGAAAAGTCAGCTCAAAATCCTCATACAGGCTCTCCCTTAACGGGTTCTTTATAAAATCACGGTAGCTTGCATAATACATGGGCTGGAATGCCACATTCCCTTTTTCGAAATACCTTGCATTTTCCTTGTTCCCTTCATTCAGGGAATTCAGCTCATCCAAAAAAGTAAGTGCCGTAGTTATCTTCGTATCGGCAAAATCGCACTCCCTGCCGTCCGTTGAAAAAAGCCTGTTGCCGTTGGCCGCAAAAGCTTCCTTCCAGGTGTAGTTCACGGTACCGAACACATCGGTCTTTTTATCTCCGGTCGTATCAGCCGTGACTTTTTTACAGATATCATAGAATTCATCCCAGGTCCAGTTAAGCGGCGGAGTTTCAATCCCGTCTTTTTCAAGTATCGTCGTATTTGCAAACATGAGCTCCGGTGCACATTCAAACGGAAGAAGATACTGTGCGTTATCAAAGCTTCCGAACCTGTAGGCACTTCTGTAGAACATTTCCTTGTTAAAATCTTTGTCCTTATCCACGTACTCCGTGATATCTTCAAGTGCATGCATCTTTATGAGAAGATCGAAATCTTCCGGCAGGACAAAGAAAACATCGGGGGCTTCACCCTTCATTATCTGCTCTGCAAGCCACTCGGTGTAATCCTCCTTAAGAATGCCGGTCTCGTAACTCACGCTTATTCCCGGGTGGTCCTTTTCAAACATCCTTATCGCATCATCCGGTATCCTGTGTTCGTATCCGTTGTGAACGCCCCAGTAGCTGTCCGCAAAGACACCTATCTTAAGATCCGTTCCCCTGCCGGCGGGTATCAGGTCCTTAATGCCCGCCGAAAAGAAGAACGCCGTGAGCAGTAAAAATATACATATGATATATTTTGTCCTGTTTCCTGCCATTTACCCTATTCCCCACCGCGAAGACCGGCAACATCCGACTGGACAGCCCATATGGCAAGCTGTGTCCTGTTCCTTAATCCCAGCTTTAGAAGAATGCTGCTTAGGCTGTTGCGGATCGTTCCTTCCGACAGATTGAGCTTTGACGCTATCTCCTTATTGGAATCTCCCTGGACTATGCAGTCGATTATCGCCCAGTCACCTTCCTTGAGTTCCTTAACGTAATCCTCTTCAACACTCACAAGCTTCTGTGTCCTTGCCATATCGGCAAAAAGACGCAGCACCTTGTTTGTGATATCATCATTGATTATCGCCATGCCGCTATAGACCTTGCGTATGGATTCGGTCAGCTCATCAAACGATATCCCCTTTAACAGGTAACCGCTCGCTCCGTTCTTTATCGCATTTATCACATATTCATCATCATCAAAGGTCGTAAGTATGATAACCTTTATCTCCGGACAGTTCTCCTTGATTATCTTGGTGCAGACGACTCCGTCCATTTTGGGCATACGCACGTCCATGAGGACTATATCCGGCTTATTTTCCCTGATACTCCTGATGACCTCGGTCCCGTTTGACACGGCATCGGTCACTTCCAGATCGTCCACTCCGTCAAGCATCATCTTTATGCTCTGTCTCATAAGTTCCTGGTCATCTGCTATCAATATCTTTATCACTTCACTAACCTCCGTTCATCACAAATACTCTAATTTTCTCTTGCGCCCCACCTTATAGGCATCTGCGCCCTTACCGTAAACCCGTCGCTCCCGTCAATATACAGACTGCCTCCGAGCATGTTCAAACGCTCCTCCATATGTGTAAGTCCGAAACCTTTCTCAAAATCGATGCTCCCCGATCCGTTATCCTTTATCTCTATCGTCAGCATGTTATCTTCACTTCTCTTTATCTCGATATTTATGTTTGATGCATTGCCATGACTGATCGCATTGGTTATGCTCTCCTGTATTGTTCGGTATATGGTCTCCTCCTCCGTTTCATCGAAAGCGTCACTGAGCTTGTCGTGACAGTGATAATCTATATTCACACCGGTAGATCTTCCCATCTCGTCTATGAGCTTTTCTATCGCTTCGTCAAGCGGGAGCTTCTCCAGGGCATCCGGTCTTAAAGCCTTCACAGACTGCCTGACATCCGTCATCCCGTTCCTTGCGACCTCGGCTATCGCTCCGAGCTGTGTTTTTACAAGATCCCTATCCTTATCAAACATCATAAGGCAGGCATCAAGTCCGGTGACTATTCCTGTAAGCGCATGTCCTATGGTATCATGTATCTCCCTTGCAAGCCTGTTCCTCTCTGCAGTTTGCGCCATGAGGGCGGACGACTTCGAATACTCTTCAAGCTTGATATTGGCCTCCTTAAGGCTTTCGTTGAGCATCATGATCCTTTCGTTTTCGTTCATATGCTTCCTTATCTGGTAGAGCATGAACAGGATAAAGAGGAAGGTATTAAGGAGGCTGCCTATTTTAAGTACTCCCTTTATAAGGCCTGCGTAATCGGCGCTGTAGTAGATAAGATAATCATCTATCGATATCCGCCTTAACCAGAAATTAAGGACCGAGGAATCAAGTATAAGGTAGAAGACACCGAGAGCGATGATGGCTATGGTCCTGTCACGTCTGCTCATCTGATTTCTCATCAGGTCAGCGAAGACCATTAAGAACATGCCCGTGTAGGAAAATCCTGTAAGCTCCGATATCCAGATCACGGTTATCGTTTCAAGACAGAGCTTAAATACAAGATTCGTTCCCTTTTCATCCGTTATCGACAAAAGCAGGATAAGGCACAGATACAGGATCGATATCAGTATTATCGTATTAACGGGCAGGGCCGGTATGGCCTCTGTCTGCGTAAGGAACGACAGTGCGCTCCTCTCATGTATCATCCCGGATGTCGACCTTGAAACAATAAACAGAACAAAGGCCAGTATCCAGAAGTTAAGGTGCATCATCGATTCCATAAGGATCGACTGGCCTGTTACCGGAGTTTTTATATTGTCTGATCTTTCCTTGTTCACTGCCATCTTTCCTTGTTGTAGCTGTCTATATTTTCAACCGAGACGATGTCAACCGGTACGATGATCGTCTTCTCGGTATCCTTGCCGTCAAATATATCATAGAGGACAGAAGCTGCCCTCTCCCCGATCCTTGTCGGGAACTGTACTGCCGATGCCCTCATAAGGCCTTCGTCTATCAACGCCTTGGCATCGGGAGAAGCATCAACCCCGTATACATTTATTTTGCCTGCAAGATCTCTCTGTCTGAGTGCCGCCACCACGCCCTCCGCCGCAAGGTCATTAAGGCAGAAGACCGTATCGAATTCATGTCCTTCATCAAGGTAGGAAAGCATCCGCGGCATTGCGATCTCATACTGGCCCTCGCACTCGATCTGATCGAGCACTTCAAAGCCCGGATGTCCATCTACAGTGTCCATAAAGCCTGCGACCCTGTTGCTCCCGGAAGCTGTCGCCTCATGCGTAAGGACTACGATCCTGCCGCCCTCCTGCTTATCAAGAACATAATTCCCGATGATTGTGCCGGCATTGTAATTGTCAGATACTATTGTGCAGTCGGTAAGCTCCTCATCCCGTATATTGGAATCGACAACGACCACATATACTCCCATCGACCTGGCACGTTTTAACACATCCGTCAGACCGTCTATATCCACCGGTGTGACTATAAGGGCCGATATCCCCATATCAAGCATTTCTTCAATCTGCCGGTTCTGCCTTGCCACATCAAGACCGGGATCTCTTAGGATTATCATATCACCCTCCGCTTCCACCCGGACACGGATCTGCTCATTGATTATCTTAAAGAACTCGTTGTTCATGGTCATATAACTTGCGCCGATAAGCCTGGCCCCTTCCTTCTGGGAAAAGGAAAAATCCCTCTTATATGTGATCGCAAGAAAGAGGGCAATAAGAATAAGCGGGTACACTGCCCGCACTATGTTTCTGTATAAACGTATTTTATCGGATTCGCTGCTCATGTTCTGATTTTACGAAAGTTGTGAAAAGAATTCAATGAAACCCGCAAAAATTATTATATATATGGAGAAAGTGATATTCAAAATATTGAGGTTTAAAAATTTTCTCTCATGATATTTAACTCAATTTCAACAAATGAATTCATACAAACGGTATATTTTCCTATATGCTCTTCCTGTAAATAAAAGGCGGAAAAAGCGGCGTTCTCCGGGTTTGAGCTCATTCACAAGCCTTGCCGGTGTCATTGAGTGTTCTTTTTTAAGCCTGATCCGGCATCCCGATAATACTTCACCAGGATCATCGATCCCGTAGACTCCGGACGCTCCCACTTCATTTATGGGATTTTTGTACTTCGATGCTTTAGCCCCGAATACGGTATATGCATCCATCAGTATATGGATGTGATCGTATTTCTCCTGCAGGACCATAAAGAAGCCTCTTACCTGATCATTTGTCAGGTACATGCTTATACCCTCCAGGATAACGATGACCGTATCTGAATCCGGCAGTTCCTTCACCTGTTCCGTTTCCGCGGCATTCAAAGTTATCATATGATATTTTTCGGTTTCGGCATAATACTTTTTTCTTATTGAGATAACATCGGGAAAATCACAGTCATACCAGCTTCTGTAAGGAGCCCTTACTCTCATACACCTGCTGTCAAGCCCGCAGCCTATATGAAGCACGAGAGCGTCCTTATACTCTTTAAGCATGGCATCCGTCCAGTCATCAAAAATCCTTGCCCGCATCGCCATGTTATAACACAGCCATTTTGACTTTGATCGTCTGCCAAGAGGAAATCCCTGACTCTCCCAGATCTTCCCGGCCATCGGATCCTTTATGATGATATTCTTCCTGCTTACCCATGCTTTCCCGTAGAGCGGGATATACAGGGTTTTATTCACTTCATCCATTTTACATTCCCTTTATATATTACAAAATTTTCCTCAGCCCGATCTTCAATTATTTCCCGCCTACAGGAATGCGCACTCCGCCTCCAGGCCGCCTGCGTTACACTCAGGCGGTATCCTGCCGTCAATATTCGTCATTATGATCGCGTTAAGCTGAGTATCAAATGATACCGATCTTAAGCTGTCAAGCAGCGGTTTCTTCGCATTTAAACCGTCGGTACCGATGACAAGCATTGAATATCTGTTTTCCGCTTCACCTGACATATACGAAAGAAGTTCCCTGTAATAATCCATATTATCATCTTCCGCGAGCAGGAATGATATAAATGCTACGGGTGCGATCTCATCATCCGCCGGTATCTTTATATATCCAAGATACGGAAGTATTGGATTGAAAAATCTGAGCAGTGCATAGATCCCGTGGCAGCCCTTGACCACATACTGTTTTATCTTACTCCTGTCCCACAGGGCTCCTGCTGCCAGTATCCGCCCCTCTCTCTTAAGAAGGCAGAAATCCTCCGTCCCTATATCCCCAAGTTGTGACAGTCTGTCAAATACAGGAAAAAAATCCCTTTTACTGCCTGTATCGTTAAGAAACCTTACGATATCCTCTTCATCATCCCCGCTACCCCTCACAAGCTGTATATCCCCGGTGATATATGCTTCTGCCCTTATTCGTAATTTGGGACTTATTATATATGTCTTATAATCGCATATCTCTTTTGCATACGGCAAGTAACGCCTCTTCTTATGCAGCATCCTCTTAACTTCTTCGTTGTCATCAAGCAGTGAACAGAAGTAGAAGTCACAATCGACCGCCCCGCACATCTCCTTAAAAACCTTATGCCAGTCAAGATAACCCTCAAAGTCCTTAAGACGCTTCATATTTGAAACATAGCACACCCTGCGGGGGATCCCGTTTATATACATCTTCCTCGGTATTGCGGCAACCGTGGCCACCACCCTGTTATCAGCCCTTATAACTCCGATCTTTGCTTCGGGGCTTTCCTTAAGAAACGACTCATAAGGATCGTCCCTTCTTGTGTACAGAAGCTGCAGCCCGCCCGGCGTTATATCCGCCTCCATTATTTTCAGTATGCCGTCCGCATCTTCAGGATCCGCAAATGAAAAACCGTTCATGTTCACTCCGCTGTTAAATGATCCGACACCCTGCATCAGTCCATATTTTCCCCGACCGGGATGCCGATACGCTTGTCGACTTCAAAATGGAACAGAATGTTAATGAACCAGTATGCAAAATTGATGAAGGGATTCTTAGTCCTTTTGAAGCACACAAATCCCCTCTTAAAGATCGACCCGAACCTGAAGAATTCCTTCTTGTATTTCCTGCAAAGTGCTCTCAGTTCTTCTGCCGAAACCTGCTTTGGAACAAATGATATCGTACCGAAGGTATAACCCTCCTGCAGCCACCACTTATCGCAGATGAGCCGTTCTTCACTCTTGAACCTGTTGTATGTCTCCGTGTTCGGAAAGGTCAGCAGATGATTGAATGCTATGACAAAAAACTCATGCTTTCTTGCAAACTTGAGCGTATCGGCAAAGCTCTTCTCCGTATCCTCATCAAACCCGAATACGAATGACGCATATATGCTGATACCTGCCGCATGGATCTTCTCGATAAGCTCATCTCTCTCACCGAGGCGCTGTGTCCATTCCTTGTTCATCTGTTTTAAATTGTCCCGGTTAATGGACTCAAATCCGATTAGCACCATTGAGCATCCGCTGTCATGCATGAGTTTTAATGTCTCGTCATCCCTCGCTATATCCAGCGTTATCTGTGTGGTCCAGGTAACTTTTAGTTTCTTTATCTCATTAAACAGTTCCCTTGCGAAATTCTTATCCGAAAAGATACTGTCATCAACAAGGAAAAACAGTTTGTGCCTGCAGCTCTTCATCTCTGCAATTATATCCCCGACTTCCCTGTGGATATACCTTGAATCATAGTACTTTGCTATCGAGCAGAATTCACAGTTATGATAACAGCCTCTTCCGGTCTCGACCAATGATACGGGAAGATATTTTTTCTGCTGCCTTGCATATATCGAACGGTCAGCCATCTTATAATCTATACAGGGACTGCCCGTATATCTCCTCTTTAGCGTTCCGGCTTTCGCATCCTTTATAAGTTCACGCATATTATCGCCGCAGTTGTTTATCATGATAACGTCCGCATACTCCTGTGCTTCGTCAGGCATGAGCGTGACATGATAGCCGCCGAGCACGACCTTCCTGCCGCGTTTCCTGAATTCGCCCGCTATATGGTATGCACGCTTTGCCGTGTATGTCTCCACAGTGATAAGTACAAGATCCGTATCGGTATCATAATCTATATCCTCTACACGATCGTCATAGAATTCCCTGTCGATATCATCCGGGAGCAGCGCACTCATGACCGCTATTGTAAGCGGTTCCATGAGCCATGATCTGAGATATTTTTCTCCCTTTTTCCTGCCTATCGCAGGCAAAATAAATGTAACCTTCACGATACTTCCTCTTTATTTTCATTTGATCCGGCATTCTCCCTGTCCTTCTCTTCACATCCGAACGACATGCCCTGTTTTTCAAAAACTTCCTTCTTAAATACCGGATTATAGATTATATACGTAAAAAACCTCACCGGATTCCGCAGGTTTGTCCTCGGTTCAAACAGCCTGTATATTATGGAACCGATACTGTTAAATCTTCTTCTGCAGTCAAATCCCGCTTCCGTCAGTTCATCGGCAGTCATGTTCTTTGGGATAAAGGCCGTATAGTTGAACCGGTACTGTTCATGCAGCCACCATTTCCCGTCATACAGAAGCCGCCCCTGCGCCTTTAACTGATCATACAGTTCGGTACCCGGATACGGCATGAGTATATTATAAGCCGCAAATGTGAACTTGCTCTTTTTTGCAAATTCATAGGTGGCCTCAATGGACTTAAGCGTATCGGTATCATGTCCTATCGTAAACGCAGCCCATGTCTGCAGGCCGTAATGCCTTAGCTTCCCGACCGCATATGCATAATGATCCTTCACATATTTCTTATTCACACCCTTATGCATATCATCAAGACTCTCGGGCTTTATCGATTCAAACCCTATCACAAGCCCGAGACACCCGCTCTTTACCATCAGCCGCATAAGCTCATCATCATCGAGCATATCAAGACTTCCCTGGCTGACCCAGTGAATCTTTAGCGGTATGAGGGCACGGAACAGTTCCTTCGCCCTGCCCTTATCACCGACTATATTATCATCCACAAAGAACAGAAGCTTCCTTTACTGCGAACGTATCTCTGTTATGACTTCATCTATATCCCTTGTAAAATGCCGCCTTTCAAAATACACACTGCTTGCACAGTATTTGCAGTTATACCGGCAGCCCCGGGAAAACTGCAGCAGCGATATCGGCATGTATTTCTTGCCCTTATATATATCGCGCCTTGTGATGACACCCTTTTGCGGAACACAGACCGGCGCACATTCATATACTTCCTTAAGTGTACCCTTCCTTAAGTCTTCGATCATTTCCCGCCACTTATCCTCGGCGTCGCCTATCATTACCGAATCCGCGTGTTCCCTGGCTTCCTCCGGCAAAAGCTTAACATGCATGCCGCCCATCAATACCTTGACTCCGCGTTTCCTGTACTCATCCGCTATCTCATATGAACGCCTTGCCGTAAAGGTCTCAACGGTTATCGCGACCAGGTCCGCTCTTTCCGAATAAGGTATGGGCTCAAGTCTGTCATCATACATCACTACTTCTATGTCTTCGGGTGTCAACGCCGCCAGTACCCCGAGCTGGAGAGGCTCCATACTCGCATTGTCAACATACAGGCTGTGCTCACGCCGCCCGATATTCGGTTTTATCAAAATGATGTGCAGATCAGAGTTCATTACCGCCTCCCAGAGACCTTCCCTGCTTCCTGTGTATCTCCGACCGCGATATCAGGTTCACGAGCAGGAAGACTGCCGAATTAAATATTCCCCTGTGATTGACTTTCGCCCCGAACATCCTCTTTAAGATGGTTATATAGCCGTTGAAATCATATCTTGCCTTCCTGCATCCTTCCATAAGTTCATCACAGGTCATGGATTTCGGATAAAACATCGCATCACCGTATCTGTAATCTTTATCGAGCCACCATTTATTGTATTTAAGCAGTCCTTCCGAACTCATACGCTTATATAGTTCCGTTCCCGGCAGGATCATAAGCGGGTTGAAATTGGCAACGGCAAGATCATTCCTCACCGCAAAATCATAAGTTCGTTTTATCGACTCTGCCGTATCATGATCATAACCTAAAACAAACATCGCATATATCATTATGTTATGCCTGTAAATGTTGGCTATGGCTTCCTCGTAACGCTTTATCCTTATGTCATACTGCGTCTCTTCGTCACCGGTTTCATCTTCCCCGCCCTTATTCATTATCCCGATGTTCGCACTCTTATGCATGATCCGTAGGTTTCGCTCGTCAAGCGATTCAAAGCCGATGAGCACCATGATGCAACCCGAATCATACATGAGTTCAAGAAGCTCATCGTTAAATGCGATATCCATGCTTATCTGACAGGCCCATCTCTTCTTAAGAGGCCGTATCGCCTTAAACAGCTCCCTTGCAGTCTCTTCATTAAGAAAGAGATTATCATCTATGAAAAATATCAGCTTCTCCGGGGAATTCCTTATCTCCTCAACGACATCCCCTATATCCTTCTGCCTGACTCCCGAAGGATACAGGCTCTTTATCGAACAGAAATCGCAGTTGAACTTGCAGCCTCTTGATGCCTGTATCATTCCGAGCTTAAGGTATTTCTTTCCGTCAAAACAATGCGCATTATTATCGACGAAAGCAACCGGACATTTATTCTGCGAATCATATCTTCTCTTCTCGCATCCGCTCTTTACATCTTCAATGTACCTCGGCCATGTATCCTCCGCATCTCCTACAAGCACCGTATCCGCATGTTCAAGCACCTCATCAGGCATCGCACAGGCATGGAAACCGCCCATGACGATCCTTATCTTCTTACCTTCCTCTCCCTTTTTTGCGGCCACTTCACTGCTCCGCCGTCTGTATCTGTCCGCAAGTTCGTAAGCATGTCTTGCGGCAAAAGTTTCCACCGAAAAAGCAATGATATCCGCATCGATCTCATCGGGCAGTGCCTCTATACGTTCGTCGTAGAAGCTGACCGTACAGCCTGAAGGAGTGATCTTTTCGATTATGGGAAATATTAGCGGCTTAAGGGCATCCTTTCCCTTGCTGTACATCATATTTACTTTTATAAATACTATCTTCACCCGGCCACCTCTTTGGATATCGTTAATGTTCATCACCGGCAGTCTTCATATCTTCCTTTACGGGTTCCGGGACATCCGAATTATCGGTCATCACAGACTCATCATATTTATTGAAATTCCTGGCATATTTTCTGTATCCTATATTGGCTATAAGATAGATGAAGAACCATCTTTTTATGCGTTTAAGATCAAACCTTTTAAAGATCGACTTCCACGAATAGCACAGCTTCCATGCCTCCTCGATACCGTCAAGCAGCTCCTGTTTTGACATATTCTTAGGCTCATATACAACATGCTCAACGTCATAAAGGGCCCAGTCCGTCTCGGTTATCCTGCCCTGCTGCTTAAGTTCATTATAAAAAGGCGTTCCGGGAAAAGGCGTGATTATCGAAAATCTCGGCAGATCAATCTTTGCGTTTAAACATAACTGAGCGGTTCTCTTAAAAACATCCGCGCTGTCTTCATCACTTCCGAACGCAAAGCATCCCATCACAAGGATCTGATTGTAATGCAGCTTTTCCATCAGCCACTCATATTCATTTACCGAATTGACGCCCTTGTTTATATCCTTCTGCGTCTCCTGATTTACCGATTCGAATCCGAGCAGCAGCCCCTTGCATCCGCTCCTTCTGAATATATCGAGCAGTTCATCGTTATGTCCTATCGCAGTCGTCGTCAGCCCGAACCACCACTTCTTAAGCGGTATCATAGCGGTAAAAAGTTCCCTGGCATATCGTATATCCGCTATCAGATTGACATCGGGAAAGATCACGAACTTGCCCTTAAAGGTTTTGATCTCGGCTATCACATCCTCTACAGGTCTCGTGATCACACGCTTTCTGAATGCCGTGGGATAGGCGCAGAACGAACAGGAATGGTTGCATCCCCGCACACATTCAACGGTATTTAACGTGATATATCTGTCTTTTTTAAGAAGATCCTTGCGCGGTATCGGACGTCCCGAAATATCAACGCAGGAATGTCCGTAATAAAATTCCCTGAGTTCTCCCGCAGCAAAATCACGCATGGCCTGAGGGAAGGTCTCATCTCCGAGTCCCACCATGACGCAGTCTGCATGATCCTTCGCCTCCTCAGGCATCACCGTCGGATGCACTCCGCCTATCATCACGGGAATTCCGCGTGACCTGAAATAGTCGGCATACTTATAACTGCGCACTGCCGTTCCGGTAATGCAGGTAATACATATCAGATCGGCTTTTAGATCCGGCGGGATCGCCTCGGCCGTTTCATCATAGATAACGGCATCCGCATTAAGTTCTTCGGGAATGAGCGCCGCCAGAAGAGCCAGCGTTATCGGCGCATAATGCAGGTTTTTATGGAACATCCCGTTATATCTGTGCATTGCTCCCGCAGGGGCAAGAAATGCTATCTTCATAAAGCGGCTCCTTCTTCAGAAAAGACTTAAACATTAAGGCACGATCCCACGGCCATGATAACATACATGACGAATACAAACCCGGCCACGGCCTTTATTTTCATACCCTTCCTCATTATCCTTACCGGAGTTTTGTCGTTCATGCATATAAGAAACGAAGGCACTGCCATAAGCGAGATGATCATTGCCACAATGCCTCCGACGAGCTTTAAGTAATCCGTAAAGCTGCTGCCTGTGGTAAGCGTCAGTATAAGCGCGGGCACGGTCGCTATGACAAAAGACAGCCCCCGCTTAAGACCGGTCTGCCCTGCCACTATGTCAGCCGAAGCAAGTCCGATCGACCAGAATGACGTGATCATCGCAAATACGATAAATACGGAACCGAGTACCCTTATTGTCCCTCCAACTGCCTCCGCCCATCCGACTATCGCGATATCCGTAACCTCAAAGGACGTTATTACAGTACATATTGTGACCGTCACGGATATCACCAGGTTTATGAGCAGTCCCAGCCATATCGCCTTCCTTATCCCTGTTTCTGCCTCTTTCTTACCCTTATCCGTTATCTCCTCTTCCTTACCCGCATCCGATAATTTCTCTCCCTTATCCGCCGTTCCCTCTGCCGTATGCTCCGAAACCCCTCCGAGGTACACAGCCACCTGCGGAACGGCAAAGATAGCCGAGAAGGAGAACATTATCATTCCGTATGCAGCCATCCATCCGGTAATGCTTCCGAATATCCTTATCTCCACCCCGCTGTTTATATGGAGCAATGAAAAAATGCCCATAAACGCAAGGATAACCACCATAAATGAAACCGATACAGCCTCTCCGGTACACACCGCACCGAGTCCGGCCAGTACCACGGAAGCCGCAAATACAAAGAATACAACCTTAACTATGATGGGGCTTACCGGAAGCAGTCCTGTAAAGATCTCAGAGGCACCGGAAATATATGCGGAGAGATTGGCGATAAGGACAATCGTAAGGAGAATAAAAAAGGCAGGACGCAATATCTTTTCCTTCCTGCCTTTAAACAGATACTTATTAAACACGGCAAGGATATCCGCGGTATCCCCGGTATGAAGTACCATTTCTGCTATCATAAGGTGCATGAGCACACTCACAAGATAAGCGGCTGCAAATGCGATCACGCCGCCTGCGATCCCTGTATGAGATATGTAATACGGTATCGCCATAACACCGCTGCCTATGCCGTTTCCCGCAACCACTGCCGCAGCATTAAATACCGATCTTTTCCTATCCTGCATGAGATCTCTGTTTCTCCCTGATCATCCGTGCGATCTTTGTCCCTATACGTTTGTTAAGTATCCGTGTCCTTATATATTCAAAGCATGCCTCTTCGCCCTGTTCCGCAAGCATTACAAGAAGATGTTCCAGTGTCTTTCTCGTATACTCTTCAATGAACTCGGTCGGGTTTCCCCTACGGTAATACTGAAGCGGCATATCATCTGTGTACTTTCCCTTATTATAAGTCTTCGATGCTGCTATCCGGTCCATGAACATCTCAACGATATACTTATCGGGCATCCTTGCCGGCGTGATCCCCTTACCGTTAATTGAAGAATAATCCATCCAGTACTCGTAGTGATGTTTATTGCGCCCCTTGTGATGCAGCCATGCACTTGAATAACCGATCGCTTCACGCTCAGCGTTGTTCGGACTCCTGAAGCCCTGATAATACTTTGCTCCCACGATAAATTCCGAAGGTGAATACTTGCTTAAGTCATGTGTCAGACCCTGGAAATAGAGACCGACAGCAAAGCATCCCTGCCTTACGAGTTTTCTGTGTTCACTTATGGTCTTTAAATGCTTAAATACTTTCAATTCCTGAAATCCTTACACACTTACCGTTTTTTTCTTCCGGGCAAACTGCATGGCTATCGCTACCGCAATCAGACCGAGACCGAAAGCATCCGTAACTGTACCCGGGAAGATCATCATAAGTCCGCCTGCTGTAAAGAGGATACGGTCGATAACGCCCATATCCGTAACAAAGTATCCCTCAAGCGCGGATGCAACCCCGACGATACCGAAAAAGGCAGTGACGTAAATCGAGATCACGCTGAGTACATTCGTATCTATGAGCAGCATTTCCGGATTGAAACAGAAAATGTA
>JAFSZZ010000166.1 GCA_017458765.1 Lachnospiraceae bacterium
ACGCAACATAAATGGGGATGTCGCCTATTATCTCTACCCCGTTCTTATTGGCATATGCCTTGAGTGCGGCCCACTGTTTGTCAAAAATATACTGAATGAACCTGTAGAATTCTATTTCCTTTGCATATTGTTTCCTGTAATGATCGACCGCCTTCTTCTTACGGAGCCTAATATCATCATCCCACTCCGCGAAGCTTACGCCTCCGTATGAGTCCTTTATCGCCATGAACAGGGCATAATCCTCTAACCAGAATCTGTTTTTTGACACAAATCTCTTATATTTTGCATCTTTCGTAAGATCACTGCGTTCAAAAGCCAGTTTCAGGACCTTGAAGCGCGACCGGTATAATTTCTCATAATCAACACACTCTTCATCACTTCCGAAATCGAACCTGCTGCATTCGCTCCGTTTAAGCAGGCCCTCATCGATAAGTGTTTCAAGATCGATAAGATACGGACTGCCCGCAAAGGTTGAGAAGGACTGATACGGAGAATCTCCGTAACTTGTAGGCACAAGCGGGAGGATCTGCCAGTAGCCGACGCCTGCTGCCTTCAGCCTGTCAACAAACTTATATGCCTCTTTCGAAATAGTCCCTATCCCGTATCTGCCCGGAAGACTTGCGACGGGCATGAGAATGCCGCTCTTTCTCATTATTTCTTCCCTTTCTTCGCCGCTTTTACGGCTGTCTTCTCTGCCTTGGCGGTTTCTTTCTTTTCCTTTGTATCCTCTGCCGCCTTCGTATGCCAGATATCACTGTCGTACTGCGCTATAGTCCTGTCGGATGAGAAGAAACCTGCCTTTGCGATATTTACGAGCATCTTCTTATGCCATTCTTTCCGGTCCTCATAATCGGCAAATGCCCTGTCCTTGACCTTTATATATTCTTCAAGATCGAGAAGTGTCATGAACCAGTCCTTATTGAGCAGTTCGTTGTAGAGTCTCTCAAGGTTGACCTTATCTCCCACCTTAAGCGCTTCTTTGCTCACTATAAAATCGACCGCTTCCCTTATCGTCTTACTCTTCTTATAGTAATTCTTAGACACATAATCAGCCTTGGCATAATGTCTGATGACAGTATCCGAATCCTTACCGAAGACATAGATGTTGTCCTCTCCCACAAGCTCGGATATCTCAACATTTGCTCCGTCCATTGTCCCGAGCGTTACCGCACCGTTTAGCATGAACTTCATATTTCCGGTTCCCGAGGCCTCCTTGCTGGCAAGGGATATCTGCTCCGAAATATCGCAGGCAGGTATGAGCCTCTGGGCATAGCTTACGTTATAATTCTCGACCATCACCACCTTAAGATACGGTGACACGGCAGGATCGTTGTTTATTATCTCCTGCAGTACCAGGATAAGATGGATTATATCCTGGGCGATAACGTATGCGGGTGCAGCCTTGGCACCGAAAATAAAGGTAAGGGGACGTACAGGCTTTTTGCCCGATCTTATCTCAAGATACTTATGGATGATATAGAGCGCGTTCATCTGCTGACGTTTGTATTCATGCATACGCTTTATCTGGATGTCAAAGATCGAATCCGTGTCAAGTTCAACACCCTCATGCTCTTTTATATATGCGGCGAGTTCCTCCTTTTTGCTCTTCTTTATATCTGCGATCCTGTCACAGACTTTTGCATCTTTTTTATACTTAAGGAGTTTCTCAAGTTCATCCGCGTCCTTCTTCCAGCCTTCTCCGATAAGTCCCGTTATATATTCCGAAAGTTCACGGTTGCATAACATAAGCCACCTTCTGAAGGTTATTCCGTTGGTCTTATTGTTGAACTTCTCCGGATATATATCATAGAAATGCTTAAGTTCGGTATTCTTAAGTATCTCCGTATGCAGGGCGGCAACACCGTTTATCGAGTATCCGAAGTGGATATCTATATGCGCCATATGTACCCTGTCGTTATCGTCTATTATCCATACCCGCTCGTCACGGTACTTCCTTACTATGAGCCTGTCGAGCTCTTTGATGATGGGAATAAGCTGCGGCACGACCTTCTCAAGATAAGCAAGCGGCCATTTTTCGAGTGCTTCCGCAAGGATCGTATGGTTGGTATAGGCACAGGTCCTGCTGACTATATCTATGGCTTCCTTCATTGCAAAGCCTTCCTTTTCCGTAAGCAGCCTTATAAGCTCCGGTATAACAAGTGTGGGATGTGTATCGTTTATCTGGATCGCAACATGTTCATCCAGTTTATGAAGATCCACTCCCTTCTCCTTAGCCTCATCAAGTATCATCTGTGCGCCGTTGCTGACCATGAAATACTGCTGATATATCCTTAGCAGGTTTCCGGCTTCATCCGAATCATCAGGATACAGGAAAAGAGTAAGGTTCTTCTTTATATCCTTCTTGTTAAAATCAATGCCCTTTTTAACTATGGACTCATCAACGGTGTCTATATCAAATAAATGAAGTTTGTTGACTCCGTTGTCATAGCCCACCACATCTATATCGTAGAGCCTGCTCTTAACCTTTTTCTTACCGAAGGATACCACATAGGACTTTCCCGTATCGTTCAGCCAGGACTGCTTCTCTATCCAGTCGTTTTTCTCGGCATTCTGCTTGTTGTCTTTAAACACCTGCTTAAACAGGCCGAAGTGGTAATTAAGGCCTATCCCGTCTCCGGGTATTCCAAGAGTTGCCATTGAATCGAGGAAGCAGGCGGCAAGCCTTCCGAGTCCGCCGTTACCGAGTGAAGGCTCCGGTTCGGCCTCTTCCACGGATGCAAGGGATTTCCCGTTCTTCTTAAGTATCTCATCCACCTCTTCATACATCTTAAGGTTTATAAGGTTATTCGAAAGCAGTTTTCCGATAAGGAATTCGGCCGAAATATAATAGACCTTCCGTTTCCCCTCTATCGCCTTCTTTTCCTTCATCTTTCTCTTGGTCAGTTCAAGAAGCGAAATATACAGTTCGTGATCCGAACACTGTGAGATCTGCCTTCCGAAAAGTTCTTTTACCGTATATCCAAGATCCTTTTCAATAGTTCCTTTGACCGTCGTGTTTTTCATCCCGTTACTCTCCTTTACCTTATTCTTGATCTTTATCATATTTTTTTTCTGCTTACCAGATGGGGCGGCAGATATTTTTCAAGTACAGCCTCCAGTTCCTCGCCGGAGATCGGTTTGCGTACACAGTCGGCAAATCCTTCCCGTCTGTACATACCTCTGGCTCCCGCAATGTCATTTGCCGTTATGACGATTATCGGAGTATCATCGTTGGCGCCCGGATTGCTGCGGATATTATGTATGGTCTCTATACCGTCCATATCCGGCATCATGTGATCCAAAAGTATCACGTCATAATAATTGTAGCTTACGAGCTTTAATGCTTCCTGACCGCTCAGCGCACAGTCAAGACTGATCCCGGTCCTTCTTAGCAGCGCCCTTATAACGTTCAGGTTAAGTATAGAATCATCCACAGCCAGCACATGCGCCTTGGGAGCATACAGATATGTATCCGCCCCGTTATCCGTAACTTCTTTTGTATCCTCCGGTGCCGGCCGGTCGGAAACTCCGCTCAACTCTATCCTTGATGATTCAAGGGTTTTATCAAGAGTTGAAAGTATATCCTCTGCCGATTCCCTTATAATGACGATATCCCGTCCGGTACGCTCCGAGACGTTGTTTCTTAAGATCATTTCGCTCATACCCCTTATGGAATGTATCGGGGTGCGGACATCATGACTCATCTGGGACAGCTGTTTTGCAAAAGCATTCTGCTTAAGTTCCTCTTCCTCTTTTTTCTTATATGAATACACTGCCGAATTCTTGGTCAGCGCCAGCAGATAGGTCGTAGCCGCCATCACCCAAATGCCAAACAGGACGTTTGCGGTAAAGGGAATGGTTTCCCTTGGTTCACCCGCGATATAAGCAGGCAGGAGCTGTGTGATGATATAAACGGTTAAGAGAAGTACGAGTACGACCGGGTAATTCTTATATCCCCGTAACACTATCATTACAAGCGGCATGACCAGCAGCAGGAAAGACATCTCGAATTTCCTCAGGAAAAAAAATCCTCCGCAATATGTAAAAAGATACATTGCCGATATTATAAACTCACATACCCTTATGCTTCTCTCCGAAATATCCGGAGTCTTTTTCATGAAAAGATATACGACGGAGGCAATAAAGAACGCACAGAGACTTATCTTAAGCGGATTGCTCACATACCATGCAAGCGACTGCATGGGTGTACGCGACTGAAACCTTATTATGAAAATCCACATGAGAAGTCCTACCAGAGCAAGCGACAGTCCTCCCATGGAGATCGATATGAGCATGCCTTCGGAAACATCTGCTGCTCTGTACTCCTCACCCATATCATACCGGAAATTATATTGTCTCTTAAGCCTGTTCCAAAAGCCTCTCATGTCTGATCACCTCTCAAGCCCTTAAGATCCGCATCCGTGATCGTCTTCATCAGCAGTTCATCGGCATCAAGGATATAGCCGGCGTATTTTTGTATATCGGCATTTTCCTCCTCATCAAGGATATCAAGTGTTGCACCCTTGATCGTATTTATATGGGCGGAGCATTCCCTGGTAAGCTTATCCGTAAGAGTCCGCTGCAGTTCATCCCGCGCGCTCAGTTCACGGCTCTCTCTCATCCTCCTGATCTTCATCCTGTCCTGACCGATAAGCGCATTCGAAAAATGGAGGATCCCGAGCGCGAAAAACAGTATTCGCAGCATGGGATGGACCTGCGTAAGATGTACGGGCAGGCTCGCTCTCCTTAACAACAGAAAGGCGCAGAAAAAGACAGCCTGTGCGACAGTCTGAAAGATAAACCAGCGCATATCAACATAAAAGCATGCTATAACCGCAGGGAGCAGTAAAAAGATAAGTATCTCGGATATGTCGTGATATATAAGGACGCAGTCGCAATACATGAAGGAGTAGATCAATACTCCGCCGATGATATACGTCGTCGAACGGTAATAACTCTCATCCCTGTTCTGCGAACCTTCGAACCATATGTGAAAAAGAAGAAGCCCGAGGCAGTCAAAAAATATGGGCAGGACAACAAACCACAGCATTCTCTTGATGCTGTTCCCCATATACGACCGTATCATTAAATAAGCCGTCAGGTATCCGATAATATCTACGGC
>JAFSZZ010000017.1 GCA_017458765.1 Lachnospiraceae bacterium
ACAAAAAGGAGACAGAGAACCGTCCCCTGTCTCCTGTCTCCTTCATGTAATTAAGTTTTATACCAGTTCAAGGATAACTTCCATTGCTGCGTCACCCTTACGCTCGCCAACTTTGATGATCCTTGTATAACCACCCTTACGGTTTTCGTACTTGGGTGCGATCTCATCAAACAGCTTGGCGACAAGATCTACCTTCTTGGTGTTTCTCTTCTTGCCTGCATTCTCAGTGGGAACTTCGGTAATGGGATAAAGCACCTTTAACATCTGGCGTCTCGCGTGGAGCCTTGAAGGTTTATCCTTCTTGATCTCCTTATCGACCGTATCGAACTGGGTAACCTTCTTACCGTCAACAACTTCCTTAACTCTCTTGCCATCCTTATCCTTAAGCGGAACTTTGGCCTGAACGGTAACTGTCTCGTAATTATCCCTCTCCTTTATTGCAAGAGCGATGATACCCTCGGCAATCTTCTGTACTTCCTTAGCCTTGGCCTCGGTAGTGCGGATCTTGCCATGATAGATAAGATTTGTTACCTGGTTCCTTAACAGAGCCTTCCTCTGGCTCGATGTTCTGGATAATTTCCTATACTTTGCCATTTTTTCCTCCTGCCCGGCACGCCTTTTGGTCTTACTGCCAAACTAAATATTTATTTGTTACACCTCGTCACACCTTTTGGATTTACTGACTTGGTATTTATTATATTTTTTTATTCATCACCAACGTTAAGCTGGAGACCTAACTCTTTAAGCTTTGCAAGTACCTCTTCAAGGGACTTACGTCCGAGATTGCGGACCTTCATCATGTCATCACTTGTCTTATTGGTAAGTTCACCGACAGTGTTGATGCCTGCTCTCTTTAAGCAGTTATATGAACGAACCGAAAGCTCGAGCTCATCAATGTTCATATCAAGCACCTTATCCTTGTCGTCCGTTTCCTTTTCTGCCATAACATCAGCGGAAGCGGCTACTTCGGAAAGGTCTATGAACAATGACAGATGCTCTGAAAGCACCTTGGCCGCAAGGCTTACTGCCTCGTCGGGAGCAAGTGTTCCGTTCGTATATACATCAAGTGATAACTTGTCAAAATCCGTTATCTGGCCTACACGGGTATTCTCGACGGTAAGGTTGACACGCTCAACCGGTGTGTAGATGGAATCAACTGCGATAACGCCTATCGGAAGATCCTCACCCTTGTTCTTGTCAGCGCCCTGATAACCGCGTCCCTTTGTGATGATCAGTTCCATATAAAGCTTGCAGTCCGAACCGCCGTTAAGTGTGGCGATATGAAGATCGGGATTCATTATCTCGATATCCTGATCCACCTGAATATCAGCCGCAGTCACTTCACCTTCGCCTTCAAAATCTATGATAGCGGTCTTGATCTCATTGCCGGTACTGCTGTTCTTGATAGCAAGGCTCTTGATGTTCATTATGATCTCGGCAACATCCTCCTTAACTCCGGGGATGGAAGAGAACTCATGAAGAACACCGTCAATCTTGATCTGACTAACCGCCGCACCCGGTAACGAAGAAAGCATTATCCTTCTTAATGAATTACCGAGAGTCGTACCATATCCTCTCTCCAGAGGTTCTACAACAAATCTGCCGTACTTCTTGTCTTCTGAAATCTCAACGATCTCAATATTTGGTCTTTCAAAATCAAACACTGCAAAGTACCTCCATTTGTGGATATAAGTTAATTGGTTTGCTTTGATAGTTCACCGGCCTATCCGGTGAACAGTGCGAAAATGCGGTCACGTAAGTGACATCTTCCATACACATTTTCTGCACATCTATCCAAAATCCAGATAAACCTGTCTCTAATAAAATAATGAGACAGTTTATATTCAGGTTTACTTGGAATACAACTCGACGATAAGCATCTCATCTACGGGAACATCAATCTCCTCACGTGTGGGAAGAGCCTTGATCTCACCCTTGAGATTCTCCTGATCGACATCCATCCATGCGGGAACCGATCTTCCGCCGGTCACCTCAAGGATATCCTTATATCTCTGTGATCCTTTGCATTTTTCCTTTATCTCTATAACATCTCCGGCCTTGATAAGATATGAAGGGATGTTGATGCACTTGCCGTTAACAAGTACCTGCTTGTGGTCAACGATCTGCCTTGCTTCTCTTCTGGTCCTTGCAAATGTCATTCTGAATATAACATTGTCGAGCCTTCTCTCAAGAAGGATCATAAGGTTCGAACCAGTCATACCCTTCATTCTGTCGGCCTTCTTGTAATAATTCCTGAAAGGCTTCTCAAGAACGCCGTATATGAATTTTGCCTTCTGCTTCTCACGAAGCTGAAGTGCATACTCACTCATCTTTCTGTTTGATCTTGTTAATGTTCTTCCGGACTTCTTATCGATACCAAGATACATCGGCTCCAAACCGAGTGATCTGCATCTCTTAAGAACAGGAACTCTATCAACTGCCATCTATTCTTCCTCCTGATACTGGGCCTAAGGTTATACCTTATGCCGGTCTATTGAAACTATATCTTCTACGACTATACTCTTCTGCGCTTGGGCGGACGGCATCCGTTATGAGGTACCGGTGTTACATCACTGATACTCAATACATCAAGTCCGTTAGCTGCAAGTGCACGGATAGCAGCCTCACGCCCCGAACCGGGGCCCTTGACCATAACATCCACACTCTTTAAGCCGTGTACGAGAGCAGCCTTGGTAGCTGTCTCTGCAGCCATCTGAGCTGCGTACGGAGTAGATTTCCTTGAACCTCTAAATCCCAGACCACCGGCACTTGCCCATGATAAAGCATTACCCTCTGCATCCGTTATCGTTACGATAGTATTGTTAAAGGATGACTGGATATGTGCCTGTCCTCGTTCAACGTTTTTCTTGACACGTTTTTTTGTTACTTTCTTTGCAACTTTCTTTGCCATTTAAACTAACCTACTTTCTTATAATCATTATCAACAATCAACCATACCGGCTTACTTCTTCTTGCCGGCAACTGTTCTCTTGGGACCTTTACGCGTACGAGCGTTTGTCTTGGTCTTCTGGCCACGAACGGGAAGTCCCTTCCTGTGGCGGATACCCCTGTAGCATCCGATCTCCTGAAGACGCTTGATGTTCATTGCAACTTCACGTCTGAGATCACCTTCTACCTGGTAATCCTTCTCAATTATCTCACTGATCCTCTTAACCTCTTCATCCGTAAGGTCTCTGCAGCGTGTATCGGGATTAACCTTAGCTGCTGCAAGGATCTTGGTTGCTGAGGGTCTTCCTATACCGTAAACATAAGTAAGACCGATCTCAACGCGCTTGTCTCTGGGTAAATCAACACCTGAAATACGAGCCATTTTTGTTTCCTCCTGATTGTTTCTGTTTCTATAACTGCCGGAGTCTGCGTAGTCATTCCGAGCAGTTACTACTGATTGACTGGACCGGCTCCTGCCGATCGACCGCATATAATATGTAGATACTCATATCATACTGCGGTTGTGTCCTGCAAATTATGCAGGTATCAATTGTAGATGACCCGTGATACAGGTAATCTATAATTTTGTAATACCCAAATGACGGTTGGGTACTACTGTTTCAGCCGCTTTTGAGACGATCAACCCTGTCTCTGTTTGTGCTTCGGGTTATCGCATATAATGCGGATCTTACCCTTACGCTTGATTACTTTGCACTTTTCGCAAATTGGTTTTACTGATGATCTAACCTTCACGTTAAACCTCCTCTCTCTCAAAAAAAAAATCCATTTTTGAAAAGACCGTTATATATTCTAACACAGCTTGTGTTGAATATCAATAAAAACTTGTACTGAGAGCCTATTTATCTCTCCAGATTATCCTTCCCTTGGACAGATCGTAAGGTGACATCTCGAGTGTTACCTTATCGCCCGGCAGGATCCTGATAAAATTCATGCGAAGTTTGCCGCTTATATGAGCCAGAACTTCATGAT
>JAFSZZ010000167.1 GCA_017458765.1 Lachnospiraceae bacterium
GATGATAGACACATTTACCAAAGATAAGGGGTATGAGCTCATTTTCGAGGATGCTCAGCAGAAGCAGCAGAATCAGATAACTGCCATACGTACTTTTATCCAGAGGGAAGTGGATTATATCGTGGTCGCTCCCGTTACGGAAGATGGCTGGGATACCGTGCTTGAGGAAGCAAAGGATGCCGGGATACCGGTGATAATCGTTGACAGACAGGTGGCGGTAAGTGATGAAGGACTGTTTACATGCTGGGTGGGTTCGGATTTTGAACTTGAGGCAGCCAAGGCCTGTGCATGGCTTAAGGATTACTGTGACAGGAAGAGGATACGACAGGAAGAAATAAACATAGTGGATATTCAGGGAACCATAGGATCGTCGGCACAGATAGGAAGGTCTAAAGGACTTAAGGACGCTGTCAGAAAGAACGGATGGCATCTGCTTGATGAGGTTCCCGGTGAATATACTCAGGCAAAGGGACGTGAAGCTACGGCCAGAATGCTTCAGAAGCATAAGGATGTGAATGTTATCTACTGTGAAAACGATAATGAAGCTTTCGGTGCACTTGAAGCTATCGAAGCCGCGGGGCGAAAGGCAGGAAGCAATATCAGGGCGGGCGAGATCATGGTGATGTCATTTGACGGTGTGAGTCAGCTGGCTATAGATGATCTTCGGGCAGGTAAGATATCATGTATAGGGGAATGTAACCCTCTCCACGGACCAAGAGTCCGTAAGATCATTGAAAATCTCGAGAACGGAGTGACTCCCGAGAAGTACGAATACGTAGATGAAGATATCTTCAGTGCATATGAAGAACTTACGGAGATACAGACCGAAGGGAAAAGCTATCCCGTCAAGATTATCGGAAAGTAAGTTTGTTGAAAACTCCGGGTAAATCATATAGACTATTGTTATGTGCAAGACTTGAGGACAATATATGGCAGACTGGATAGTTGTTGTTGATGATGACATATCTAATTTAAAGATCGCAGGTAAAATTCTCAGTAGTAATAATATGCGGGTGACAGCTCTTAATTCGGGGCAGTCACTGCTTGATTACGTGCGCGAAAAAGGAGCACCCGATCTTATACTTCTTGATATAAACATGCCCGAAATGGATGGGTTTGAAACACTCAGGAAGTACAGGATCATGGAAGAAGAGCTTAACATCACGAAAGTTCCGGTGATATTTCTTACCGCTGATGAAGACAGTGCTTCTGAGAGCAGGGGCTTTGATATGGGTGTATCCGATTATATAAGGAAGCCGTTTAATCCGGATATCCTGATAAGACGTGTGGAAAATATCGTCAATACCCACGGACAGATGCTTAAGTTTGAGGAGCAGGCGACCATAGACAAGCTTACGGGCTTTCTTAACAAAGCGGCGACCAATGAGCGGATGAATGATCTCTGTTTAAGATCGAACGGGTGTCTCTGTATCATAGATCTAGATTCCTTCAAACTTGTAAATGATATATACGGACATGATACGGGTGATCAGGTACTTGCATCATTTGCCGGGATAATACGGGATAACGTTAAGGGTAACGGAACCTTCGGAAGGATAGGAGGAGACGAATTCCTTATATTCTGTGAGGGACTTACCGATGAAGAGGAGCTTGCTTCTTATACCCGGACGATAAATGAGAAAATGCTCGAAGAAGCGAAGCGCATAATGGGAGAACAGATGGGCATACCTCTGGGAGCTTCCATAGGTGCAGTCATGGTACCTCAGATGGGAGATGAATTTGCCGAACTGTTCAAGCTGGCTGACAGAACTCTGTATCTTGTGAAAAACGGCGGTAAACACGGATATATGCTGTATTCGCCGGAAAATTTCATTGATGAGCTGGATGTTCCGAAAGACATGGATCTTAAGACGCTTTCACATATCCTCGAGGAGAGGAACGTACCTCAGAGTGCGATGTGGATGGGCAAGGAAGCTTTCGGCAATATCTACCGCTATATGATCCGTTACATGGATCGCTATCAGGGTACCGCATATAAGATGCTGTTTACTGCGCACATAACAAAACAGCTTAATCTTGCCGAGAAAACGGAGGTTTTGGAGCGTGTAAGGAGCCTTTTGCAGGATTCCTTAAGGAACAGTGACATCATGATGCAGATAGGAGAAAACCACTTCTTCCTTCTGCTGCCCGAGATAAACGAATACAATGTTGAACGTGTAATAAACAGAATAAATATAGCATGGGAAAATGACGAATACCACGGTCTTGCCAATCTCAGCGTGGAAGCCGAGAGCATTGACCGGGATAAGCATAATAATCCGCATAAAGAAGAAAGCAGGCCTGACTGGGTAGTGGTGGTGGACGATGATATGTCCAATTTAACGATAGCCGGAAACGTGCTCAGCAAGAACAATATGCGTGTGACAGCCCTGCAGTCCGGGCAGGCATTTCTTGAATTTATGAAGGATAACGAACCGGATCTTATTCTTATGGATGTCAAAATGCCGGAGATGGATGGCTTCGAGACACTGGCGAGATTCAGGGAATTAAACGGCGGATCATTTAAGACCCCGGTCATCTTTCTTACTGCCGATGAAGGCGAAGATACGGAGACTAAAGGCCTGGCACTCGGAGCAATGGATTTTATAAGGAAGCCGATAGTTCCCGATACGCTCATACTCCGTGTTAAGCATACACTGGAACTTATCTTCCTTCAGAACCATCTGACAAAAGAAGTTGAGAAGAAGACAGAGGAAAATGAGAATCTGACTCTCGATATAGTAAAGGCGCTTGCCATGGCGATAGATGCGAAGGATACTTATACCAACGGTCATTCCGGCCGGGTGGCGGAGTATTCGAGTGAGATTGCAAGAAGATTTGGATATACGGATCAGAGGCTCAGTGATATTTATATGATGGGGCTTTTGCATGATGTCGGCAAGATAGGTGTTCCCGATGCAGTCATAAACAAACCTGCGAAGCTTACAGATGCTGAATTTGAGCTGATCAAGGCTCATCCGGTGATGGGAGCCAGGATACTTAAGAACATTAAAGATAAGCCGAGACTTGCCGACGGAGCAAGATGGCATCATGAAAGATACGGTGGAGGCGGATATCCGGATGATCTCAGTGGTGATGCCATACCCGAGGAAGCAAGGATAATTGCTGTTGCCGATTCTTACGATGCGATGACAAGCAGACGAAGTTACCGTGAACCGCTGCCTCAGGATATCGTAAGGAGTGAGATACAGAAAGGGAGCGGATCGCAGTTTGATCCGAGATTTGCGGATATAATGCTGAAGATGATAGATGAGGACAAGGATTTTAATATGAGGGAGCATTGATATGGGCGAGCACAATATCGAAAAAAACGAACTCTTTAAAACCGCACACATGATGATACTGATCGCCTATACCATCTTTTCGATAATCCTTATAGGAGAGTCATTGCTGTTATTATGGGAAAAATGGGCGCTTGTCCTGATAGCGATCTCACTGGTTGTAAGCTGGACGGCACATATAAGGCAGATGTTAAGTCCGCACGGAAGGCTGTGGATGTATTCCCTGCTTATGATGGGAACCTTTTTTTTCTACGGGATACATGAAACGAGTACATTTGATCTTGCGGTTGTTATGACCGCAGTTATCATACTGTATACAATGACCGGTATCAAGGAGCTCATAACCCTGTGTCAGGTAACCTATTTTCTGACAATGGCTTATGAGCTTATTAATATGGCATACAACGGTACAAAATTTGATGCACTCATCATAACGAGATCGATGCTTCATGTTGCGATGATCCTTATGTCCGGATGGATCGCAAGGATCATAATAGACAAGTGGGCACAGGTGCTGGAAGAATCCATGCAGGAGATAGATTTTCTGAAGGATGCGACCGAAAGGCTTGACGATTTTCTGGCTAATGTATCACATGAGATACGAACACCTGTTAATGCGGTTGTGGGACTGACCGGTGTGTGCATTGAAAAAGAAGGAGAAGGGGAGTTAAGCGCCGATCTTAGATCCATACAGGAAGCAGGTAAAAGAGTCGGCGAGCAGATAAGTGACATCCTTGATTATTCGGAGATCGACAGAAATATCCTGGTGCGCAATGACGAGGATTATATGATCGCATCCTTGTTAAACGATCTGGTATCGCAGCTGCGTTCTTACAAACGTCCGGAGATAGAACTTATAATAGACATCGACCCGGCCATACCGTCCGTTCTGAATACCGATGTGAATAAACTGAAGAAGATATTGTGGCATCTTATAATGAACGGCCTTAAATATACCAGGGAAGGCGGTGTCTATGTCAGGATATCCGTTGTGGAACAGGAATACGGGATCAATCTTTTCATAGAGGTAACGGATACCGGTATAGGCATGAACGACGAGGAACTGGAACGTATATCGGAGAGGTTCTATCAGGCGGACTCCGGACGCTCGAGGATGGGCGGCGGTCTGGGTCTGGGTATTCCGATAGTTTCGGGCTTTGTATCATCCCTTGGCGGTTTTATGACCATAGAATCCACTCTTGGTGAGGGAACAACTGTAAGGGTATCCATTCCGCAGAAGGTTGTGGATCCGGAAGGCTGCATGTCGCTTGCACACAGGGAGAGCCTGTGTCTTGGCGCATATCTGCATTTTGATAAATATCCCAATCCTAACGTAAGGGAATACTATAACCGCATGGTCGGAAACATTGTCCACGGTCTGGGAGTACAGATGCACAGGGTGGATAATGTGGAGAGCCTTCACTGGCTGGTAAAATCGGTAAAGCTGACACATCTGTTCATAGCGGCAGAGGAATACGAAAGCGATCCCTCATATATTGAGGAGTTGTCTAAGGAAATGGTCGTTGTCGTGGTTGCGGATGATGATTTTGTCCTGCCAAAGGGATCAAAGGCTAAGATCATGAAGAAGCCGTTCTACTGTTTCCCTGTCACAACAGTACTTAATGCCGATCCGGGCGATGAAGAAAGTACAGTGAAGATCCGCTGCCCGGGCATAGAGGCACTGGTAGTTGATGATGAACCTATGAACCTTACCGTAGCCAAGGGGATATTCAAGGGTTACGGCATGAATGTAACGACCGTGCTGTCGGGACAGGAAGCCGTGGAGATATGCAGGGAGAGAGCCTTCAATATCGTGTTCATGGATCATATGATGCCGGGTATGGACGGAATAGAAGCCATGAAGGCTATAAGAGCGGACAGGACCGTGATATCCAGGGATATGCCCATAGTGGCACTTACCGCAAATGCGGTAAGTACTGCAAAAGAGATGTTCCTGTCGGCCGGTTTTGACGGATTTGTGAGCAAGCCTGTGGAACTGACCGAACTCGAGAGAGTCTTAAAGCGTGTACTTCCGAAATCGTCTATAGTATATGAAACTGTTATGGAGAGTGACCGAGGTGAGGATAGAGGATATAAGGATCTTAAGGCAGCCGGTATAGATACGGCATCGGGACTTCGGTATTCACAGCGTGACGAGCAGCTGTACAATACCCTGCTTAAACAGTTTGTAACAGAGGCACCTGCAAAGAGATCCAAAATAAACAGATATTTTGAGAGCGGTAACTTCAGGGATTATGAAATACTTGTACATGCTCTTAAGAGTACATCCAGGATGATAGGTGCCGACGATCTGTCGGAGAGGGCAAAGAGTCTTGAGATGCTGGCCAAGAAAGGCGGAAAGGGCATAACCGGTGAGATGCATGAAAAGGTGATGGAGATTTACGGTAAAACCGTAAAAGCTGTTGCTGATTATCTTGATATTGATGCAGATACGGTAAATAAGGAGGAAGAGGCTTCTGCAGTCCTTGAGTTTGAACCGGGAGGAAAATCCGAAAAACCGTTCATATTGGAATTTAATCCGGGAGAAAACACCGAAGGAGGTGAAGCATAATGAACCTTCTCAGAAAATTTGCACGACTGGTGCAGGGTGATAAGTATGATTTCAGGGATCGTCAGTTCATAATGCTGACGGGAATGATTGAGGTAGCACTGTTCATCGTGCTCGTTGCCGATATCATCCTTGGAGAAAACATAGTTGAGATAATAGTGATAGCGATAGGATTCGCCGCTGCACCCATATACAGTTACTTTCTGATACGTGCGGGTAAGATCCGTTTTTGCAGGGTCATCGTAGTTGTTGCTGCTATATTTGTCATTCTTCCGGTCACTTTTTTCTTCGGAGGAGGAGTCAGAGGCGGTTCGATCATATGGTTCTCCATGGCATTCTTATATGTAGGTATGATCCTCACGGGAAGATGGCGCGCTATCATGCTTACGATCCTTACATTGCTGGCATGCGTGGAATACTATATAAGTTTCTCCCATCCCGAGTTTATCACGCCCCATTCGTCGAAGATGAGCCTGTACGATTCCCTTGTATCCGTGATAACCGTGGGTATTGTCATTTATGTTATGGTTTGGTTCCAGAACAGACTGTTTGAGAATGAAAATAAAAGGGCAAGGGAAGAGGCGGAAAAAGTAGAAGAGATGAGCAGGGCCCAGAATCAGTTCTTCTCAAACATGAGCCACGAGATACGTACACCGATAAATACGATCATAGGTCTCAATGAAATGATCTTAAGGGAAGATATATCCGATGAGGTCGCAGAGGATGCGGCAAATATCCAGGCAGCAGGTAAGATACTTCTGCATCTGATAAATGATATCCTGGATATGTCGAAGATCCAGTCGGGAAGGATGGAACTTACGCAGGCTGCTTATAATCCCGGGGATATGCTTTCAGAGATAGTTGCGATGCTGTGGATAAGGGCTAAGGATAAGGGACTTGATTTTCATGTAAATGTTGCCCCCGAGATACCTGCCCGCCTGTTCGGCGATGAGGTAAGGATAAAACAGATACTTATTAATGTGATCAACAACGCGATCAAATATACGAAGGAAGGCTCTGTCACCCTGTCCGTTGAATGCGGTGAAAAGACAGGCGATGAAGTGAAGGTCATATACTCTGTCAAGGATACGGGCATAGGCATAAGGAAGGAGAGCATACCTTATCTGTTCAGTGCCTTTAAGCGTGTGGATGAAGAGAAGAACCGCTATATAGAGGGAACGGGACTTGGACTGTCCATAGTCAAGGAACTGACAGACCTTATGAACGGTAATATAAGCGTAAACAGTGTCTATACCAAGGGAACAACCTTTGTTATCGAGATACCGCAGAAAGTGGTCGAGGATAAGGGTATCGGTGAACTTGATATGGAGAGAAGACATGTCACCAATACCAGAGAGAAATACAGGCAGAGATTTGAGGCACCGGAGGCAAGGCTTTTGGTGGTTGATGATAATGAATCAAACCTTCTTGTAGTCACCAAGCTCTTAAGGGATACGAAGATCCGTATAGATACGGCACCGGGCGGAGAAGAGGCACTCAGGCTTACACTTGACAATAAGTACGATGTTATCTTCATGGACCACCTGATGCCCGAGATGGACGGTATCGAATGTCATCACAGGATAAGGACCCAGACAGGCGGAAGATGTAAGGATGCGAAGGTGGTAGCCCTTACCGCGAATGCAGGGGAAGAGAACAGGCAGTTATACAGGAAGGAAGGATTTGACGGTTATATTGAGAAGCCGGTCAGCGGTGACGCGCTTGAAAGGGAACTCTACCGCCTGCTTCCCACAGAACTTGTGCATACGGTAGGAGATAAGGAAGAGATCGTCGAAGAGACGATGTCCTGGATGCAGTCGCAGGAGCGCAAGAAAACAATAGGTATAACGACGGAGAGTGTTGCCGATCTGCCTTCCGAGCTTATAAAGAAATATGATATAGGGATCATCCCGCATAAGGTCTTTACCGACGAAGGCATCTTCAGGGATGGGATGGAGATAAATACCGACGGGCTGCTAAGATATATGGAAAATCCCGATCATAAAGTAAGAGCAGGTGCACCGGATGTATCGGAGCATGAGAGTTTCTTCGCGAATAAGCTGATAACGGCAAGTAACCTGGTTCATATATCCATTTCGTCGGAGATAAAAAACAGCGGATATCAGGCGGCCGTCGAAGCATCGAAGGCTTTTGACAATGTTACCGTTGTAGACAGCGGGCATTTATCAAGCGGTCAGGGACTTGTGGTACTTGAAGCCTGCCGTCTTGCAAAAGAAGGGGCATCCCCTGCCGAGATCGGGGAGGCCGTAAAGACTTACAGCCGCAAGATACATACGAGCTTCGTAGTAAATGAGCTTGATTTTCTTGCAAGAGGAGGGCAGGTAAGTAACAGGGCGGCCAATTTTGCACGTGCACTCATGATAAGGCCCGTACTTGTCATGAAAAAGGGTGAGCTTAAGATAGGAAATGTATATTTCGGATCCAAGGAGAGGGCATGGAGAAAGTATATCGATTCCGTTCTCATGCCATACAATAACATAGATACGAGCATATTGTTCGTGACCTATGTAGGTCTTACCAACCGCGATAAGGAGTATATCAGGGCATATATAGATGAAAAGATGAAGTTTGATAAGATATACTTCCGTCTTGCAGCCCCCGCGGTAGCCGTTAACTGCGGCAAAGGGACCTTCGGGCTGCTGTACAGGGAAAGATAGGGAGTATCAGACCTTACAGAACAGAAAAAATAAGATAACAGAGGAGAATAAATGACGGAATATATAATGGGGAACGGCGCGATCGCAATGGGCGCATTAAAGGCAGGGATCAGCTTTGCTTCAGGCTATCCGGGAACGCCGTCTTCCGAGATAATCGAAACAATATATAAGAGAAAGCATGAAGGAGTATATCTTGAGTGGTCGGTAAACGAGAAGGCCGCTCTTGAAGGAGCGGCGGCGGCAGCCATGAGTGGTGCAAGGGCTCTTGTCACCATGAAGCAGGTCGGCTTAAATGTTGCATCGGATCCTCTCATGTCTCTTGCGTATGTGGGGATCAAAGGAGGTCTCGTAGTCGTCAGCGCGGACGATCCCGGTCCGATATCTTCCCAGACGGAGCAGGATACAAGGCGGTTTGCGGATTTTGCAAGGATACCCGTTTTTGATCCCTCATCGGTAGAGGAAGCATATGAGATGATACAGGATGCTTTTGACTATTCCGAAAAGTATAAGACACCTGTGCTGTTCAGGCCTACCACAAGGGTGTGCCACGCCTATGCGTCCGTGGATATAAAGGATTACGACCGGCCGGCCGTATGCGAAGGCTTTGTCAGGGACAGCTCAAAATGGGTGATCTTCCCGAGGCTTTCTTACATCAATCACGGGCTCATAGAGGAAAGAAACGTAAAGATCGGAAAAGAACTGTCTTCATACCGTTTCAACACTGTTGAGGGCATATCCGAAAAAGCGGTGGTGACTTCCGGCATCAGTTATGCTTATGTAAAGGAAGCGCTTAAGGACCTTAAGGAAGTAAAGCTTATAAAGATCGCAACGGCATACCCGTTCCCGGAGGATTTTGTTCTTGAAGCGTTAAGAGGCGTTAAGGAAGCCATATGCATCGAGGAACTGAGTCCTTACTTAGAAGAACAGATACTAAAGACTGTCGGAAAGTACCATCTTGATACGGAGGTTTCGGGCAAGATAAACGGCAGAGTGGCACATAACGGAGAAAACAGCGTTGAACTGTCTGAAAGAGTTTTAAGGGCCTTCCTTGATACAGATGGTAAAGAGGAAGATACGGATAAGTCCGATATACCCAAGGTTCCCGCAAGACCGCCCGTGCTTTGCGCGGGATGTCCTCACAGGGCATCGTTTTATGCCGTAAAACAGGCGGCTAAGGGCAGAAAAAGCATCTTCTGCGGCGATATAGGCTGTTACACCCTCGGAAATGCCATGCCGCTTGATATGGTGGATACCTGCCTGTGTATGGGAGCGGGGATCACGATGGCGCAGGGATTTTCACATACAAATGAGGATACCGCCTGCTTTGCTTTTACAGGTGATTCGACATTTTTCGCATCCGGCATCACGGGAGTCGTTAATGCGGTATATAATGAAGCAGATATCATACTCTGCATTCTTGATAATTCAACGACTGCTATGACGGGGCATCAGCCGCATCCGGGTACGGGTTTCAATCTGTCAAACGGGAACACGGTAAAGGCGGATATCGGAAAGATACTTGAGGCAGCAGGGGTTAAGAAGATCATAACAACGGATCCCCTGGATCATAAAAGGAGTGTAGAGGCTGTTAAGGAGTGTCTTGAGGAAAAGGGAGTCAGGGCCGTTATTTTTAAGTCACCCTGCATTGCGATCGAAAGATCAGATAAGAAATGTGCCATTGACAGGGAGGAATGTGTGAACTGTAAGAAATGCATACATGAAACAGGCTGTCCGGCACTTATCATCTCGGAAGGAAATGTTACGATAGATACAACACTCTGTACGGGCTGCGGTCTGTGCAAAAATGTCTGTCCCAAAGGAGCGATAGGAGGATGAATAAGAATATTCTGATATGCGGTGTCGGAGGACAGGGAACGGTGCTTGCCTCGAGGATAATAGCGGCATCGGCCATGAACATGGGAGAAAAGGTAATGTCCGCGGAGACTATAGGAATGGCGCAGAGAGGCGGTCCGGTGACAAGCCATGTAAGGATCGGGAACGATGTTTTTTCACCGCTCATCCCTTTCGGACAGGCGGATATGATCCTTGCATTTGAACCCGCAGAGGCGGTAAGGAATCTCAAATATTTAAAAAAGGGCGGAACCGTTATTGTAAATACCGTACCCGTAAAGCCGGTCACCGAATCTGTAAAGGATACGGGTTATGACGGCAGTGCCATGACAGCATATCTTAAGAAAGAATATAAGTGTGTGTTTGCGGATTCCGATAAGACAGCGTTAAAATTCGGATCGACTAAATTTTTCAATATCATCATGCTCGGGATCGCCTGCGGGATCGGAGAACTCGGAATAGACGGAACGGAGCTTGTTGAGCAGATAAAAAGAAGCGTTCCGGCTAAATATCTTGACATAAATACAGAGGCATTCAATGAAGGTTTAAGGACCGGAGAAAAATATAAAGGAGACCAGTGATGGAGATAAGCAAAAAGCAGCTTGATTTGGTTGATGCTCAGATAAAGAGGATCATAGACAGCGGGAATTATTACAGTGAGGTGTATAAGAAGGCCGGTATTACCGGGGTTTCCACGCCTGAGGATTTTAAAAAGATCCCTTTTACCGATAAGGCGGACTTAAGGAATGCCTATCCCCTCGGGATACAGGCGGTGCCCGATGAAAAGGTGGTGCGCATACATTCATCATCCGGAACAACGGGTAAGCCCGTGATAATCCCCTACACGGCAAAAGATGTTGAGGACTGGGCGACAATGTTTGCAAGATGTTATGAGATCGCAGGTATCACATCAAAGGACAGGATACAGATAACGCCGGGTTACGGACTGTGGACAGCAGGCATAGGATTCCAGGCAGGCTGTGAGAAACTGGGGGCAATGGCTATCCCCATGGGCCCGGGAAACACCGAGAAACAGCTTCAGATGATGATAGATCTTGAGTCAACGGTCATTTGCGCCACATCTTCATATGCTCTCCTGCTTGCCGAAGAAATAAACAAGCGGGGTCTTAAGGATAAGATAAAGCTTAAAAAGGGGATCATCGGATCTGAGCGCTGGAGCGAGGCCAAGAGGAACTATATCGCAAAAGAACTGGGGATAGAGCTGTATGATATCTATGGACTGACGGAGATCTACGGACCGGGTATAGGTATAAACTGTCCTGACCAGACAGGTATGCATATATTTGACGATTTCCTCTATACCGAGATCATCGATCCGCAGACTTTGGAGGTACTGCCGGACGGTGAGGAAGGTGAGATCGTCATAACCACGCTTGTCAAGGAAGGGGCACCCCTCATACGTTTCCGGACACACGATCTTTCAAGGATACTGCCGGGGCAGTGCAGCTGCGGCAGGTCATATCCGAGGCTTGATACCATCAGGGGCAGGAGCGACGATATGTTCAAGATACACGGAGTCAACATGTTCCCGAGCCAGGTTGAAGAGATACTCGGAAGTGTGGACGGGGTATCCAGCGAGTACAAGATCGATATCGCACACGATAATAACAGTAATAAGGACATAATCATGATAACGGCTGAGGCCGACGGCAGAGTTGATTTTATGATGGCTGCGGATAAGATAAGATCTCTTGTCAAATCAAGGTTCAATGTAACACCGAAGGTGGCGGTCGTATCGCTTAACACACTGCCAAGATCCGAGAAGAAGACACAGAGAGTGTTCGATCACAGGGGAGACTGAGAACGGTCTGTAGGAAAGTTATAAAATTCATTTGTAAAAAACAAACAAAAATCACCCTCTTTGTGAGGGTGGTTTTTTTGATAAGCGTTGGCAGGTTTGCACAAAGTTAAAAAAATTGCCGGGATCGGGTTTACAAAATAACGCGTTTTTCATATAATGCAGTCACGTTCTACATCTCAGTAAGAGCAGATCAAATACATATATCAATCTATTTATTTCAGACACAGGAGAGAATAATTGAACAGTAAGAGTCTGGTCATATGTGACCGGGACAGGGATTATTGTACGGCACTGGCGGAGTACATACGCTTAAGTGACTGCGGTTATGAGGTTATGACATATACGGATCCGGCGGTATTCTGCATGGACCGTTCCGGAAAGGAGATATCGCTTCTTCTGATACAGGAAGATTTTTATTCGGAGACTTTCGGTACAGGAGCACCGGGATATGCCGTGACAGCGGAGAGGCAGTTCATCCTTTCAGAGAACAGGGAAGTTACGGATCCGGGCTATGTGTATAAATATCAGTCCGCAGCCTGTATCGTGAGCGTGATAGGCGATGATATAAGGGCGGCTCACCGTATAGTAAAGGATATTGAGAGAAACAGAGGTATGCAGCTGATCGGGGTGTATTCACCCTTAAGCCATACACTTAAAACTGTTTTTTCCCTGACGTTTGGTCAGATACTCGGGGAATACGGACCGGTACTATATATAAATATGGAGGGCTATAACGGACTGACACATTTGTTTGACCTAAGGAGTGAGTACTCTCTTTCTGATCTTGTTTATGAATATTCCCTTCGTCCCGGGGAACTTTCATCGATACTTGCCAGATTTACGGTGAGGGTGAATGAACTGAATATCCTGCTGCCTGCAAAATCGCCGTTTGAGATACAGGAGATAGAGCCGTCGATGTGGCTGTCTCTGATCGGCACTTTGGCGGAAACGGGAAAGTATGGGACAGTGATCCTTGATATCTCGGATGCCGTACGCGGCGCATTTGATATATTGAATGTCTGCACCGATATCTACATGCCGGTAAGGAAGGATGCGGTTGCAATGGCCAAGTTAAAGGATTTTGACCATGTTTTATCAAAATATCCCGATGCGGAGAACATAAAGGGCAGGCTTAATAAACTCAGGTTCCCGTATTTTGAAGAAATGGATGCAAACATCGGAGGGCTTAAGAACAGCAGTCTTGGCCGGTATATAAGGCAGGAGATAATATCCGGGAAGGCAGAAACCGGATTGGAAACAGAAAAACTCATATGAAAGTACGGTTATGGAGAATATAAGTTTTGCGGATAAAGCCGGGAAGGAGATAAGGAAGGAAGTACAGAGGGAGCTGGAGGGAAGGCTTGATATCGACGATGAAGAGGTCCTGCGGCTTATAGATGAGAAGATAAGGCAGAAAAATAAGCAGGTATCCCTCAGTCTGTCGGACAAGCTTGCTATACGCAGGGAAGTGTTCAATGCGATGCGCCGCCTCGATGTATTGCAGGAACTGATAGATGATCCGGGTATCACGGAGATAATGGTCAACGGGATGCATTCGATCTTTATAGAGCGTGATGGGCGTCTGTATGATACCGGACGCAGGTTTGACAGTAAGGAGAGACTTTTTGACATAATACAGCAGATAGTCGCGGGAGCAAACCGGACAGTGAATGTGGCTTCGCCGATAGTGGATGCAAGGCTTAAAGACGGATCCCGTGTGAACGTGGTTCTCGATCCGATAGCAGTGAACGGACCGATACTTACGATAAGGAGGTTTCCCGGGATACCGATAGACGGGAATAAGCTTATTGAGATGGATTCCGTATCCAAAGAGGTCCTTGGTTTCTTAAGCAGGCTGGTAAAGGCAAGATATAACCTTCTGATAAGCGGAGGCACAGGAGCCGGAAAAACCACGATGTTAAATGTACTGAGCGGTTACATCCCCCGGAGCGAAAGGATAATAACAATAGAGGACAGCGCTGAACTTATCATACGGGGAATAGAGAATCTGGTGTCTCTTGAAGCAAGGAATGCAAATGTAGAGGGCTGCAATGCGATAAGCATAAGAGATCTCATTAAAACAGCCCTCAGGATGAGGCCTGACAGGATAATAGTGGGTGAGGTAAGGGGCAGTGAATCCATAGATATGCTGCAGGCTATGAACGTAGGTCAGGACGGATCGATGTCAACGATCCATGCAAACAGCGCAGGGGATGCTTTATCAAGGCTTGAAACCATGATGATGCTACACACCGAGATCCCGCTTCCGGCACTCAGAAGACAGATAGTATCGGGCATAGATCTTATCATACATCTTGGAAGGCTGAGGGATAAGAGCAGACGCCTTCTCGAAGTAAGAGAGGTGACCGGTATAAAGGATGGTGAGATACAGACTGATCTTATATACGGCTTTGAGGAAACCGGAGAAGTGCAGGGAAGGATAACGGGTGAACTTAAGAAGATGAAGGATATGAGAAATACTGAAAAGTTTAAAAGAGCGGGGATCGCCGAAGATGGTATTTAAGAAAAAAAGGGAAAGGATAAAGGGAGCAAAAGCAGTCTGTTATGATGAATACAGGATGACGGCAAATGAGAAGATCAGATATTTTGCGGTCATCGGTGTTCTTGCCCTCCTTATATCATATCTGTTTTATGATTCATGGTACGCACTTTTTTTACTGATCCCGGCAGAGATAGTGCTTATAAGAAGGATAAACAGGGAACTTTTGGAAAGGCGCAGGGCGGAACTCAGGATACAGTTCCAGGATATGATAGACAGTGTGTCCTCTTCCCTTTCGGCAGGTTATTCGGTGGAAAACGCCTTTTACGAAGCAAGGAAGGACATGGTGCGGCTGTATGGACTTAAGAGCCTTATCGTCAGTGAACTTGACTATTTCTTTTCAATGCTTGAAAACGGTCAGCCGTTTGAAAACATACTGAGTGATTTTGCAAGGAGGGCCAATGTTGAGGATATCACGGATTTTTCGGAGATATTCGTTTTAGCCAAGCGTAACGGAGGGGATTTTAAGAGCATCATAGGTAAAACGGTAAAGATAATGAAGGAGAAGGATGAAACTGAAAGGGAGATAAGAGTGATCCTGTCCGGACGCAGATATGAACAAAGGATAATGTGCATCATACCCTTTGGGATCATATTGTATCTAAGGCTTTCAAGCGGGAGTTTCCTTAAGGTACTGTACCATAATCCTGCCGGTATCATCATAATGACCGCATGTCTTCTTATCTATACGGCGTCGTATGTTCTTTCTGGAAAAATAACTGATATTAAGGTGTAGAAAATGCTGATCTTATACGGATCTGTGATGGTGGCAGCCCTTGCTGCCGTTGCAGTGCTTAAAGGAATGCCTTCAGAAAAAAGGTTTAGATTCATGTCCCGTTTCCGCAGTGAGAGGATGATATCGGGTATCAGAAAGACGGATCCGTCGGGAGACGTACTTAAGATATGTGCGGAATTTGTAATGCATAAGCTCGTGATCGCACTGCTTGTTGTCTGCGTGGGTTCGTTCCTTGCATTTATATATGAACTTAAGGAACTTGAGACAAGTGAACTCATAGGCGGAAACCGGATCATGAGGAACGGATACGGGGAGGAGCCCAAGAAGGTGAGGCTTAGGGTAAGTGACGAAGATCACGGAGGATCCGATGTCATAGAGGTCAAAATAAGTGAACGAAAGTACACGGATGAGGAGCTTGATATCATGGCGGCACAGGCAGAGGAGATCATTTATGATTCAGTGCTCCTTGAGAACGGATCGCTTGACAGGATATGTACGGATATGCATTTTCCTGCATCGATCGATGGATATCCTTTCAGGCTGACATGGCGGACCGATGATCCCCTCCTTTTGAATAACAGGGGAGCGATAGACAGGGAGAGGCTTGACAGACTGAGAAAGGATAAGGATATATCCGCGGGAGTGCTGACCGGGATACATGTTGAACTTGTTTATGAGGATTATCTTAAGGAGATCGACTTCTATGCGAGGATATATCCGGATGAAGCGGACAATGAGCTTACACTGGCACAGTTCATGGATCGTCTGATCAGGGAAGAAGATGAGGCAACAAGGACAGAGGAATATATAAATCTTCCCGATAAGGCCGGGGATACCAAAGTAGGATATGAGCAGCTCCATAGTAACAGGGCTGTGATATTAATGGTGATGACACTGATCCTGTCGGCAGGTTTGTTTGTCAGAGAAGATAAGGAGCTTGACAACAGGGTAAAGGAAAGGGATAAACAGCTGATCGCGGATTATCCCGGAATGGTCAATAAGTTTGTATTGTTTTATTCGGCGGGACTTACCACAAGGGGCATCATAAGTAAGCTGTGCAGGGATTACAGAAGGAAGCTTAATGAAGGAGAAGATAAGAGGTATCTGTATGAGGAAATGCTCATATGCGAGGGACGGATGAATGAAGGACTGGGGGAGCTGAGTGCTTATGAGGGATTTGCAGCAAGATGCGGGCTGCATAAATACAGGCAGTTCATGAGCCTGGTAACACAGGCAACAGGCAAGGGAAGGGCAGATCTGCTCCAATTGCTTGACAGAGAGGCAACGGAAGCTTTTGAGGAACGTAAGAACAGGGCGAAGGAACTTGGCGAAGAGGCAGGTACGAAGCTGTTATTCCCGATGCTGATGATGCTGCTTGTGGTGCTGATCATAGTCATGGTACCCGCATTCATATCATTCAGGAATTAGAGGAGGAACCATTATGCGAAGCATAATTCAGGATGGTTCCGACGATTGGCCGCCGACGAAGGAGGGGGCATTACATATTATTAAGGAGGAAAACGGAAATGTTAGTGAGATTATTCAGAGGATTTATTGAACAGACAGGGAATTTTGCAAAGGATGATAAAGGTATAGGAGTAGTGGAACTCATACTGATCCTGGTTGTACTCATCGGTCTGGTGGTCATATTCAGGGATCAGCTTACATCCCTGGTAAACGGTATATTTGAGAGGATAGTGAATGACAGCAGCGCTGTATAGGAGTATGTACCGCAGGGGAGAGATAACGGTGTTTCTGGCACTCATCCTCTCGATCCTGTTAGGATTGCTGGGTGTGCTCATAGAAAGTGTCAGATCACAGATGATAAGGATGAACATAGAATCTGTCATGGATGCCTCCCTTCACTCCTGTTTCGGGGAATATGACCGGAAGCTGTTTGAGCGTTATGACCTGATATTTATAGACAGCAGTTACATGGGAACAAAAGAAGCGGACATTGACAGTGTCGCAGGACATCTGTCGCAATATATGACGGCCAATACCGACTACAACGATCTGCAGGTGACAGGTGAATGGTACAGTGAAAAGGTCACGGATGTGAAGGCCGAAAGATACATATACGCAAGCGATAATGACGGCGGGATCCTTAAGTCGCAGGCTTGTGAATATATAGGAAAATACGGCAGCAGGAAGTATATCCCGCAGATAAACGCAAACAAAGGAGCAGTTGCGGGTATACGGGAGACGGATTTTTTCGGGGAATGGGACAGTATTCTTGCGAAGATAAATGCTTACGGGCTTCCGCTTACAAATCCCGGAGAGATAGTAAGGGGAATGGTATTGTCTGAGGATGAATTTCTAAGAGGAACCCCTCTTAATGCTGTCCGGACAGGTGACAGGCCATCTGCAAGGGCGCTTAAAAGAGGGAATGCGCTGTCCGAGCATAAGAAGAGTGACGGCACGGATGATGAGTTTATCGAATATCTTATGCAAAAATGCGGCTGTTATACGGAATACCTCAGTGAGCAGCAGCTTAGAGCGGAACTTGAATATATCATCTACGGCGGGGCATCGGATCATGATAATATGTGCAGGATCATCGACCGGCTTTTAAAGATAAGGGAGAGTGACAATCTTTCGGCTATAAAGGGTGATGCGGGTAAAGTGATGCAGGCAGAAGAAAAGGCAGTGGAAGCAGCCTCCTTCAATATGCTGATACCGCCGCCTTACGAACTAATCATACTGATAAGGGATTCAATCTTATATGCGTGGGCGTACGCGGAGTCGGCAATGGATGTCAGCCGTCTGCTGAGTAACGGGAACTGCCCTGTGAACAAGGGATCATCAGATATAAGGCTTACTCTTGACGAACTGCTCGATTTTATGTCAAAACTGTGGCAGCCGGGCGGCGAGGGACCGGGTTACAAGACATATGCAGGCATATTTTTATCTGAGATCGATGACAGGTCAAGGAGGTTAAGGTGTATGGATATCATAGAAGGCAATTTCAGGATGTTTTACAATGACGGTTTCAGGATCGACGGCTGCGTGGAATACCTTGAAGCAGAGGCCTCATTTACAAGCGGATACGGTTACAGCCATGAGATCAGGCGTGATCATATATACGAATGATATATATGGCAAAAAGCTTAAGGGAAGCCTTACGATAGAGGCATCACTTGTCATACCGGTATTCCTGTTTGCCATGTTCATGGTACTGTCTGTGATAAACCTCATGAGATTTCACTTAAACCTTCAGGAGGCTGTACATCAGGAGGCTAAGAAGTTAGCCGTAACGGCATACAGTGAGTGGGACTGTACGGAAGGATATGTCAGGTCGGAGGTGTTAAAAAGACTTGACGGGAGGCTGATGGATAAGGCCCCGGTAAGGGGTGGGGCATCAGGGATAGATTTTTCGGGAACGAAGCTTAATGACAGGGAGATCGTAGAGATAACCGCATCTTATGAAGCTGAGCTTCCATATGACAGTCTTGGCCTTTTTGACTACAGGTTCAGTGCTAAATGCATAATGCATACGCTGACAGGGTATGAAAAGGGCCTTGATGCAAGATCAGTGGATGACAGGGAAGAGGAATACGTCTATATAACAGAGACCGGAACGGTCTATCACAGAAAAAGGGAGTGTTCGTATCTCAGATTGTCCATAAAGGAGACTTCAAAAGACAGTCTTAAGAATTTAAGGAACAATTCGGGACATAAGTATTATCCCTGTGAGAAATGCGGCAGGAGAGCCGGAAATACCGTATATATCACAAAGGACGGGACCTGTTATCACGGCAGTCTCAACTGCAGCGGTCTCAAAAGGACAGTAAGATGCGTTCCTCTCTCAAAAGTGGGAGGGCGGGGTCCCTGCTCCCGCTGCGGTCACTGATTTCTTACATTGTCTGATCATGAGGAGGGAAAAATGTTAATACTCAGTTTATCGTTACTGATCATATGCAGTTTCACGGATATAAGGGAACGTGGCATAAATCTTAAGATTATCGCAGCATTCTCTGTAACTGTTGTTATTTTGCTCGCAGGAGTGTTTGTATCAGGGGACAGGTTTGAGATCCTTAAAAGGAGTCTTATGTATGAGCCTGATCTTATCAACATTATATATGGACTGATACCCGGACTTTTCCTTTTCGTCATATGCAGGATAACTAAGGAAGCTGTGGGTATGGGTGATGTTTACGTGGTCCTGCTGCTTGGACTGATGACAGGATTTGAGAAGACATTTGCGGTGCTGTTTTTGTCGATGGTAATGACAGCGCTGTTTGGTCTTGCATGTATTGCGCTTGGAAGCAGGAAGAAGAAGGACAGCCTTCCTTATATCCCGTTCGTGTTGGGTGCATTTGTATGCGTCATGATCTTAAGCAGGGGGGTGATGTAATGGCAAAGGGCTCCCTTACGATAGAACTGACATTGCTGATGCCGTTTATTATGGGCGGGTTCATATTCATACTGTTTTCCGGGTTCATAATGCATGATAAATGCATGGTCAACAAGGCCTGTCTGTCGGCAGCGCTTCGGGGAAGTGAAGAGAGTGATGACAGTGAAGCGATACACCGTGCACAGGAAGCCATATCAGAAGTCCTGCCGGGGCATCTTATAGGAAAATGGACTTATGACACCAATGTTGACATAGGCAGGGACGAGGTCCGGGTTACCTTTGAAGGAAGCGCGCAGATGGGAGGCGGACTGATAAGGCGTGTATTGAGTGCCGGAAGTACGGAACACAGTTATGAATGTAAAAGCGGAAGGTTCAGGGAAGCGGAATATTTAAGGGAAAACAGGAAGTGACAGGCAGATAAGATGACTGGATAATATAAAAATTGTTGTGTAAAGGAGAATGTTGGGTAATGTTTACAACGCGCATGGAAAGCGATATTAACGGAAGCAGGCTGATCTTAGAAAATCCGGAAATGAATAATGTTGGGTATAAGTCGAGAATGCTGATCGAAAACCATATAACCGGTTTCCTGGAGTGTAACATAGTTTATGCGGAGGGAAAAGAAAATTATGTATATGATACTACCTCAAAGACAAGTTTACGCAATATATATGAACATGGAGAAATGAACCACAAGATGTTGTATGTTTTAATAGAGAATATCATCTGCGGAATGGAGTCTGCAGGCGAATACCTGCTCCCGGTCGAGCATCTTATCCTTGATCCTGAATATATTTTTGTGGAAAATAACACGGGAAGGATATTCTGGTGTTATTATCCGGGTTCATACAATACATTAAAGGAAGGCATGAACGAACTGGCAGAGTATATACTGGGTAAGGCGGATCACAAGGAGGATGCCGCCATAGAGCTTGCCTACGGGTTCTATAAACAGGTTGTAAACGAAGACTATACGTTAAGGAAGCTGCTTTTACGGCATGAAGGTCTGACTGAACCGGTCATTGCAGATGATCGTGATGGAAAAAAGACAGAAAATATCCTTATAGAAGATGACAGGGAATTATATCCGCCCGATGAGGAAGATGCTCCGGTCATACCAAGGTCCGGTAAGGTGATCATCATGATATGCCTGTCTGTTATATTGCTGCTTTCAGGTATGGTTCTTGCCGCTGCGGTATATAAGAACAGCAGTCTTTCAAAACTGCTTACGCTTAACGAAATGAGAATATTCATCTGCATGACAGAGTCTATGGCAATGCTTCTTCCCATGCTTATAACAGTCAAATGGATAAACAGCACGAGAAAGTTCAAGCAGCTGCTTATGGAAGCAGATAAAAATGATGATGCCGATCTGTACAGGCAGGTATATTTCGGACGGGATGGTTAGCGTCAAATAAAATACATGGATACGCTCATTGTAAATTGGAAAAAAAGTATGTTATATTATATATTAACAGACAGTTTCCGTTAGAAATGAGGTGGAGTAAAGGGATGAAGATCAATATTTATTACGGAGGAAGGGGGATCATAGATGATCCTACTTTATTTGTAATAGGTAAGATGCAGGAAGTCCTTGATGAACTGAATGTCAAGGTTGAGAAGTTTAATCTGTATGAACTTAAGAATACGATCACTACGGTGCCCGCTTCGATAAATGATGCAGACGGGATAGTGCTCGCAACAACCGTAGAATGGTTCGGCATCGGAGGGTATATGCAGCAGTTTCTTGATGCCTGCTGGCTTTACGGTAATAAGGAGAAGATAGCCGAAACATATATGTGTCCTGTTGTCATATCCACTGCCCAGGGTGAGAGGGAGGCAATGACGACTCTCGATCTTGCATGGGAGATGCTGGGAGGATTGCCCTGCAGCGGTCTGTGCGGATATGTTGATGATCTGGTTTCGTTTGAGATGAATAAGGATTATCTTGGTATAATCGAGAAGAAAACGGAAAATCTATACAGGACCGTATCTCAAAGATTGAAATCGCTGCCGGCGAGCAACAAGGCAGTAAATAAGGTCAGCAGTGTAAGCAGGAACATTCCGCTTACGCCTCAGGAATCCGAGCAGCTGTCAAAATATGCGGCAGATGAGACCTATGTACAGCAGCAGAAGGAGGACATAGAAGAACTTGCCAATCTGTTCAGGGGCAAGATGGAGCATAAAAGCACGGATGAAAACATGCTTTATATTGGTGATTTCAGAGACAATTTCCATCCCGACACCAAGGTGAACGGGGTATATAAGTTTGTGATAAAGGACAGAAAGAAACCTCTTATAGTTGAGATAGAGGATTCGGAACTTAACTGTTATTACGGAAATCACGACGACCCACAGGTTATGTGCAAGGTTACGATGGAAGTCATGAATCACATAGTAGCCGGACAGATGAGTTTCCAGAGGGCATTTATGTCGGGAGAGATGCAGGTTAAGGGTGATTTCAGGATGTTAAGGATGCTGGATCAGATATTTACCTTCTCAAAGGAAGAAGCATAACAGAGAACGAGACATAATATAATAAATATAAGGAGAACGGATATGAAGGATGATTGTATTTTCTGCAAGCTTGCAAACGGAGTGTTTGAGACCAATAAGATATATGAAGATGAGGATTTCACGGTGATACTCGATGCGGGACCTGCAACTAAAGGGCATGCGCTTATCCTGCCGAAGGAACATTATGCAAATATCTATGAAATTGAAGAGGAGATGGCGGGCAAGGCATTTAAACTGGCTAAGAAAATGGCGGCACATATGACCGAAAAGCTTGAGTGCGACGGCTTTAATATAGTACAGAATAATGGAGAGGCAGCAGGCCAGACCGTATTCCATTTTCATATGCATCTCATTCCCAGATATAGGGGAGACGGGGCATTTATACAGTGGAAGCCTACCGAACCGGAAGCGGAAGCTCAAAAGGAACTCTGCTCGTTTTTGAAATATTAAACGATATGCAAAAAATACAGGATCCGGCCGATCCCCAGACGGGAAAAGGCCGGATCTTTTATTATGCAGGAGATCATGAAAGATCCTGTATCAGTGATATGATCGTATTGACCGCATTATTCTGAGAACTTCCGGACATTGCCCCGATGTATCTGTCGCGGTCAGCATATAATTCATCTATCATTTTGAGAAGGAGTTCGTCGGTGAGTTCATCTTCGGTGAGCACCATTGAGAATCCCTGTTTTTTAAAAGATCCCGCATTCAGAAGCTGATCGCCGCGGCTGCTCCCGGATGGAAGCGGAATAAGTATGTTTGGTTTCCTGAGTGCAAGGAGTTCGCATATGGCATTTGCTCCCGCACGGGATATCACCACATCACTCAGAGCAAAAAGGTCCTTGAGTTCGTCCTTGATATATTCATACTGTTTATAACCCTTGATATCATTAAGGGATCCATCGGATTTTCCCTTGCCGGTAAGATGGATCACATTATATTTTTCAAGAAGTTTTGGAAGTATGGCACGGACTGCTTTGTTGACATTGGCTGCTCCGAGGGATCCTCCTATCACCATCACAACTGGCTTATCATCATGAAATCCAGTGAATTCGCGGGCAGTATCGGCATTTCCTTCAAGCAGTTCCTTTCTTATAGGTGAACCTGACAGGACTGCCTTGTCGGCAGGAAGAAGAGGAACGGTCTCCGGGAAGTTGCAGCATATTTTCACGGCGGATCTGAAGCAGAGTCTGTTTGCAAGCCCGGGTGTCATATCCGATTCATGGATAACGGCCGGCACATGATTCCTCCCGGCAGCTATGACCACGGGAACCGAAACGAAACCGCCTTTGCTGAATATAACATCGGGCTTTAATTCCTTAATGAGCCTGTTGGCCTGTGAGAAACCCTTAAGAACCCTGAAAGGATCCGTAAAGTTGCGCAGTGAAAAATAACGTCTGAGTTTACCCGATGAAATGGCATGATAGGGTATTCCGATGTCCTCCATAAGAGATCTTTCGATACCTTCATAAGAACCGATATACTGTATGTCGTACCCCAGTTCCTTAAGAGTAGGTATAAGAGCTATATTGGGTGTTACATGTCCGGCGGTCCCACCGCCTGTAAGTATTATTCTTTTCATGGCAGATGAATTATATCACGCCTTGCGTTCCCGGACAACTTTATTATCCCGTAAGCGTTAAGATGGTTGTGGTTTTTGCATCAAAAAGAGGGACAGATCAGTGATCCGTCCCTCCAAAAGGACAACAAATCTTACTTAAAGTACCTGTCAAGCAGGCCCTTAAGTGCCTTGCCGTGCCTTGCCTCATCCCTTGCCATTTCATGGACTGTGTCGTGGATGGCATCAAGACCGTTCTTCTTGGCACAGGCCGCAAGATCGAACTTACCCTGTGTTGCGCCGAACTCACAGTCAACACGCCATGCAAGGTTGTCCTTGGTGTTAGCCTTCATGTTGGGCTCAAGCTCCTCGCCCAGAAGCTCAGCGAACTTGGATGCATGTTCTGCCTCTTCAAAAGCGGCCTTTTCCCAGTAAAGTCCGACTTCGGGATAGCCTTCGCGATGAGCGATCCTGGCCATGCACAGATACATTCCGACCTCTGAGCATTCTCCCGTGAAGTTAGCCTTGAGCTGTTCCAAAATGTACTTCTTGTCCTCGTCCGTTATATCGGGATTGTTCTTGACGGTCTTGTCGTAGATGCCGTATTCATGCTCTGCAGCAAGCTTCATTTCGCCTTCGACAGCCTTGAACTTATCCGCGCCTACTCCGCACACCGGGCATTTCTCCGGAGGTGTGGGACCTTCATATACATAACCGCATACCTGACATACAAATTTCATGATCTTAAGTCTCCTTTCGTAAGTGATATATATATAATTGTATAGTAAAAAATTATTTAGTCAAATGATTTTTCAGAGAATTTTCCATACTTCCGATTTATTACAAATCTGTCTGATAATGTGATATAATCATAATGTTTGATGTTTCAAAGCATATGTAATGAAAGAACAGGAAACAGATGAAATTTAAATCGAAATTTACATTATATTCTTTTTTATCCGTTTTACTGCCAAGTGTTTTAACCGCTGTTGTATATCTGGTGGTTGACTATCTGCGGGAAATGTCTTTCAGAAAACAGCTTGGAATGGATGAAGTGTATGACTTTCGGATAATCATACCTATAATAGCAGTCATTCTGATCACTGTTTCTGTTTCCACGATGCTGGTTAATCATTTTTGGATCAAACCCGTCAATAAACTGAATGAAGCGATAAAGCTCGTCTCGCAGGGAGACCTTGATTTTACCGTTGAAGAAACGGGAAGGGGTGAGATGGGCAGGATGATAAGTAATTTTGAGGATATGCGAAAGCGCCTTAAAGAATCGCTTGACGAGAGACTGAGGGACGAGAAGGAGAGCAGGGAGCTCATCAGCAACATATCCCATGATCTGAAGACGCCTATTACAGCGATCAAGGGATATGTTGAGGGTATAATGGATGGTGTGGCCGATTCGCCCGAGAAGATGGATAAGTATTTAAGAACCATATATAATAAGGCAAACGATATGACGCACCTCATTAATGAACTTACGGTATATTCACAGATAGACACAAACAGGATCCCTTATAATTTTCACCGCCTTAATGTGGTGGATTATTTTAATGACTGTGCTGATGAATTGGGGCTTGAACTTGAAGAAAAGGGGATTAGTTTTGAATATACCAATGATGTATCATCTGATGTACTGATAATCTCCGACCCTGAGCAGCTAAGGCGGGTGATCAACAATATAATAGGTAATTCGGTCAAATATATGGACCGTGAGAACGGGAAGATTTCGATAGCTGTAACAGATATCAGTGATTCGGTAAGGGTTGAGATAGCTGATAACGGCCGGGGGATCGCAAAAGAGGATCTCCCGAATATTTTTGACAGGTTTTACAGGACTGACGCTTCCAGGAATTCATCACAGGGAGGCAGCGGTATAGGGCTATCCATTGTAAAGAAGATAATAGAGGATCACAGTGGTTATATCTGGGCGACCAGTGAGGAAGGAAAAGGAACAACAATGCATTTCGTTTTACGAAAATACTCAAAAAGAGAAGAGGAGGAAGTATAAATGAGCGAAATACTTATAATAGAGGATGAGGAAGCTATTGCCGAACTGGAGAAGGATTATCTCGAACTGTCCGGTTTTGGGATAACAATTGAAAATGACGGAAATAAGGGACTGGAACTGGCTCTTAAGAAGGATTTTGACCTTGTGATACTTGATCTTATGCTCCCCGGAACCGATGGTTTCGAAATATGCAGACAGATAAGGCAGAATAAGGATCTTCCAATAATAATGGTTTCGGCCAAGAAGGATGAGATAGATAAGATAAGAGGGTTAGGTTTGGGGGCGGATGATTATATGACCAAGCCGTTTTCGCCTTCTGAACTGGTGGCAAGAGCAAATGCACATATTGCCAGATATCAGCGGCTTGTCGGAAGTAATGCAAATAATAACGAGATAATAGAGATCAGAGGTCTTAAGATAGATAAGACTGCAAGAAGGGTATATATCGACGGCGAAGAGAAGACATTCACGACCAAGGAGTTCGACCTGCTGACTTTCCTTGCGCAGAATCCCAACCATGTTTATACCAAGGAAGAGCTTTTCAGAAATATCTGGGATATGGAATCCATAGGAGGTATCGCCACCGTTACCGTACATATAAAGAAGATACGAGAGAAGATAGAATTTGATACGAGCAATCCGCAGTATATCGAGACTATCTGGGGTGTGGGCTACCGCTTTAAGATTTGATCCGTATTTTAATGATTTTTTAATCTTTCTTCAAAGATGACTTAAGAAATTAATAGTATCTTACATATTGTCGAGAGACAAACCGGTTTGAAACAGAAAATAATTTGAAGAAAGATGAGGATAGAAAAATGGATGAATTTGAAAAGGTTGAAAAGTTAAGGCAGAGAGCTAACGTATCTTATGAGGAAGCCAAGAAGGCACTTGACGAGGCAAACGGAGATGTGCTTGACGCGATGCTTGCACTGGAAGCACAGGGCAAGGTAAGCCCGGATGAGCAGTCGACACATTCAACAACCTATGATGAGCAGAAGGATTATGTAAGTGTCCGCGATACCGTTGACAGTCAGGATGAGAAGAACAAGAGGACTCTCGGGCAGAAGATCAAGTATCTGTGCAAGCTTATCTGGTTAAAGTGCAGGAACAACAAGTTCACTGTAGAGCGCAGGGAAGAGAGGATAATATCGATACCGGTATGGGTACTCCTGTTAGCGATAATATTCGCCTTCTGGACAGTAGGTGTGATAATGATAGTAGGACTGTTCTTCGACTGCAGATATGCGATAGTAGGTCCGGATGACTTAAGTGCCATCAATAATGTTATGGATAAGGCAGGAGATGTTGTAGATAAGGTTAAGGATGAAGTAAACAACCTTTGATAAAGGAGTGCATATGCAGGCACATATTCTTGTTGTTGAAGATGAAGAAAAACTCGCAAGATTCGTTGAGCTTGAGCTTGAGCATGAAGGCTATAAGGTGAGTAAGGCATTCGACGGCAGAACGGCGCTTGAAATGGCCGGCAGGAAGGAATACGATCTGATCCTTTTGGATATCATGCTTCCCGAGCTCAACGGACTTGAGGTTCTAAGGCGTCTTAAGCAGGATGGCAGGGATATCGCACCTGTTATTCTTGTTACCGCGAGGGATGCAGTCATGGATAAGGTATCCGGACTTGATGCCGGAGCAGTTGATTATATAACCAAGCCTTTTGCCATAGAAGAACTGCTGGCAAGGATCAGGGTTGCGCTTAAGATGCATTCAAGGCTCACCGATCTGGAGCAGCAGAGCATACAGGCATCGGCGGGTCCGGTTAATGCAGGTGATAAAGAGACCCCGGAGGAAGGCGAATATAAGTGGAATAAGCTGATCCTTAATGATAAGAAGCACACGGTAAAATACGACGGACACGATATAACCCTTACAAACAGGGAATTCCTCATGTTAAGGACCCTGCTTGAGAATAAGGATATCGTAATGACAAGGGATACCCTGCTTGAGAAGGTGTGTGGTTATGATTATATCGGGGAGACGAATGTGGTCGATGTCTATATCCGCTTCCTTCGCTCGAAGATAGATGAGGTATATGATATCAAGATGATACAGACGGTCAGAGGAGTGGGATATGTCATCAAGTCTGAATAATTCGGAAACGGGACGGATGACATCTATAACCCGCAGGATACACGGACTGTGGGTAAGAGAGAAGCTTAAGAGGATTTTTTACGAGGATCTGCTGATCGCGGTCATAATGCAGATATTTTTTGTCATATCGAACGCATACAGAAGTTACGGTGACCGGTTTATCTCCCATTATTCGGACAGATGGAGGGAGGTTGAAACACTTCCCGGCAGGGAAAGCTTCGATGAGTTCCTCGATATCATAAGTGAACTGTTCACGTCGCAGTCCATGAGATTGTTCTATATTTATATGGGTATCGCGCTTTTTGCGATGCTTACGGTCCAGCTTCTCGCTTTACTTATAGAATATCCGTTTGATAATAAGAAAATAAGAAAAATACTCCGGCCTATCAATGAGATAGCACTTAAGGCCGATGAGCTGTCAAGGATGACCTTTGATGATGAAGATAAGTACAGGGTCATCGAGGATGCGATCAGTAATCTTGAACCCGGCGAGAACGAGAAGTTAAGCTTCAATAATTCCGATCTGCAGGGTGTGGAAGCTGCCATGAACAACCTTCTTACGAGGATGAGGGAGAGTTACAGGCAGCAGGCGCGTTTTGTAAACGATGCTTCACATGAACTCAGGACGCCGATAGCGGTCATTCAGGGATACACGAGCATGCTGGAGCGCTGGGGACGTAACGATGAGAAGGTCCTTGAAGAGTCAATAACCGCGATCTCCCACGAAGCCGAACATATGAAGCATCTCGTGGAACAGCTGCTCTTCCTTGCAAGGGGCGACAGCGGCAAAACGGTACTTGAACTTAAGGAAGTATCCTTAAATGCGATGATGCAGGAAATATACGAAGAATCGCTCATGATCGACGAATCGCATCCCTACAGATACAGGGCATCGGAAGAGGAAATAAGCATTGAAGCCGATGAAGGGCTTTTGAAACAGGCTGTGAGGATCCTCATAGATAATGCCGCAAAATATACCGCGCAGGGAGACGAGATCATCCTGTCGGTCGGAAGGACCGATGAGAACAGACCGTATCTGAGGGTTCAGGATACCGGTATAGGAATGGCAGATGCAGATATGGAGCATATGTTTGAGCGCTTCTACCGTGCGGATGAGGCAAGGAATACGGAAGGCACAGGTCTTGGCCTGTCGATAGCCAAATGGATAGTTGATAAACATAAAGGTCACTTCGAGATAACCTCGGTGACCGGACTTGGAACAAGGATAAGCATAGTCCTGTAGGTTGTGCTTATCCTTGTTTTATTTTATGATATAATACACTTTGAGATAACGCGGAAGGACTGGCAGGATGCGGGAACTTAAGACGATAGCACGTATATATACGGATTTTCCGGAGAAATTCGGTATTCCGAGACAGAGCGGGATAGTTAAGGAGCTTACGGGCAGGATAGAATTTGAACCGCCGTACAGGAATCCCGATGCGGTAAGAGGGATAGAAGGATTTGATTATCTGTGGCTGCTGTGGGGGTTTGAGGTCGGTGTGGATAACGGATTTAAGGCCACAGTCCGCCCGCCGAGGCTTGGCGGTAACGAGAGGATGGGAGTGTTTGCGACGCGCTCTCCTTTCCGTCCGAATCATATCGGTCTTTCGTCGGTCAGGCTCGAGCGTGTTGATATGACCGATAAAGGTGCGGTTTTATATGTTTCCGGAATAGATATGCGCGATAATACCCCGATATATGATATAAAGCCATATTTAAGTTATACGGATTCGCATGAAGGCGCAAGGAGCGGCTTTGTAAAAGATGAAGGATCGATGGCTCTTGAGGTGGATTTTCCCGAAGATATGCTGGCAATGCTGCCGCCGGATAAGAGAGAAGCGGCCACGGCAATGCTTCGGGAAGATATAAGACCGTCATATCAGGATGATCCGGAAAGGGAATACGGAGTGAGCTTTGCAGGGTATGATCTTAAGTTCAGGGTTGATGGCAGGGTGCTTAGGGTTACCGGTGTGAAGCAGATGAGGGACTGATCCCGGGAATAAAGTACGACGGCTTAAGGGAGATAAGATGGATAAAAGAAAACGGATATTCAATATAATCGAGATAGGAAACAAGGATGATGTGCCGAGTGCTATGTTTGACAGGTTCATCGTGGTGGTCATCTTCGTAAACCTTATAGTTACGCTGATGCAGACCTTCGATCAGTTCGCTCCCTACATGGAGATACTGGATGCATTAGAATTGATAACTATCGTTATATTTACTGTAGAGTACATATTAAGGGTGTGGACTGCGGATTATCTGTATCCGGATGAGAAGGCGAAATGGAAGGCGAGGCTTAAGTTTGCCGTGTCCGCATACGGTCTCATCGATCTGTTTTCGATAATCCCTTACTTTCTGCCCTTCGTTTTCCCGGCGGGAGCTGTGGCGTTCAGGATATTCAGGGTGATAAGGATATTCAGGCTGTTCAGGATAAATGCCCAGTATGATGCGTTTAACGTGATCACGAACGTTCTTAAGGAGAAGAAGAATCAGCTTATCTCATCCGTATGCATGATATTCATCCTGATGCTTGCATCATCCCTGTGTATGTACAGCCTGGAGCATGAAGCACAGCCGGATCAGTTCAAAAACGCATTTTCGGGGATCTGGTGGTCGGTTTCCACGCTGCTTACCGTGGGTTACGGAGATATTTATCCGGTCACAGTGGCAGGAAAGGTAATGGCGATCATCATATCCTTCCTCGGAGTGGGCATGGTAGCGGTCCCTACAGGAATAATATCGGCCGGTTTTGTTGAGCAGTATACGGAAATGAAAGTCATGGGTGAACCTCTCCGGGAGACAGGTGTCAAGTATATAACATCGAGGATAGGATCCGAAAACAGGTGGGTGGGGAAACGCATAAATGAGGTGGAATTCATGCCCGATATGGTGCCCATAATGGTCATGCGGGGGGACCAAAAACTTGTCCCAAACGATGATTTAATATTTGAAGAAAATGATATTCTGGTATTGTGCGTGAATACGCTTAATTGAAGAATCCAGTATTTATGCGGGTTTGAGCCTGCTGACATTTATACAAAATAAAGGAAGACAAACGGATATAAAAAATTTAATCGGGATTTAATAAAATAGAAGAAGACCCAACGAAAAATTGTGGATAACTTTGGTTAAAGCATGATTTAGTTGGGTCCTTCTTTTTTCTTCATCACAAAAGTAGAACGGCCATATTGATCGTATTCCTTTACAATTTCATAATCACGGCTGTTATTTATATATTTTCCCATGTCGTCGGAAGTTCCTCTGTATTTATCTATCACTTCCTGAATACGTTCCTCGGTCAGGGCCTGCGTTTTAAGATATTCCCGGATCTGAGCAGGGGTATAGCCGCTGTCGTGCAGATGCCTTATCGAGTCACCGTATGCCGCATCGAAGGCAAAGTCCGAGAGGGCTTCCCTGAAATAACTGTTTTCTCCCATTGATCCTGTGTCCTTTCTTGTTTAAATCATACCCTCATGATATACTTAAACGAGCGGATATATCCGTTTTCTGTTATTTTAATATATTTTCTGACCTTTCAGAAGTCCATGATCGCCTTTTTGGAGAAATAAATTGCGGAAATTCAGGGAACTTATCAGGTATCTGATGCGCGAGGAGCTGCAGATACAGCATCGTCTTATAAATATCTTTCTTATCATAGGTACCGCAGCACTGTTTTTTTGTCTTATATATGACATATTACTGGGAACCGCAAAAAGCAGCTTCTGGATAATGGGACTTTTGATCTTATCCTTTATTTTATCTCTTCTTATAGCAAATAAGTGGAACAGACCCAATATTGCCGGCATAATCTTATCGGTGATCTCAAATTACATACTGATGCCCCTTCTCTATATAGCTGAGGGGGGCAAGGAATCGGCTATGCCTATCTGGCTTACGCTGGCGGTAATGTTCGTGTGGCTGATTGTTGACGGATGGCCGTGTCTGGTCATATATATCGGAGACATAATAATATATTCTTCCCTTATCTTATATGAATACTATCATCCGGAGTTTGTTCATAAAATGGAGAACAGACATGCGGAATACATAGATTATATCTTCGGGATCGCGACTGTTGCACTTATTTTCGGTGCTATCTTTAAGTTTGAGAGCCGGGTATATGAGAGGAAGAGACAGGAGCTTGAGGAGAAGGAAAGGGAGCTTACGGAGATAAACTTAAGCCTTGAGCAGGCCAATGAGGCAAAGAGTATCTTTCTTGCCAGGATGTCACATGAGATAAGGACGCCGATAAACGCGGTCATCGGCATGAATGAGATAATAATGCGGGAGAGCTCCGAAGGGAACATAATCAGTTATGCATCCAGTATTGAGACGGCATCACATACCCTTCTTTCGCTGATCAACGATATACTGGATTTTTCCAAGATAGAATCCGGACTTATGAAGATCGTCCCGGAGGAGTACGATACCTATACACTCATAAGGGAATGCTATACACTGCTGGATATGAGGGCCAGGGGCAAGGGACTTACTCTTAAGCTTGAGTACAACGAGAAGCTTCCTTCCCTGTTAAAAGGAGATGAGGTCAGGATAAGACAGATAATAACCAATCTCCTCTCAAACGCGGTCAAATATACCGACAGCGGAACAATAACTTTCGATGTTGATTTTGTCAAGAAGGAAAATGACCGTATTGACCTTATCATAAGGGTTACCGATACCGGACGCGGTATATCGGAGGAGGGCATAAGTACCATTTTCGATTCATTCTCACGGGCGGACGAGAGGCAGAACCGTAACATTGAGGGAACGGGGCTCGGACTTTCGATAACGAAACAGCTTATCGATCTTATGGAAGGATCGATCGATGTGAAGAGCGAGTATGGCAGAGGTTCGGAATTTACCGTGGTGATCCCGCAGACAGCCGTATCTGCGGAGCCTATGGGTGATTTCCGGGAGAAGTTCAATGCCGGGGACAGCAGAGGGAAGAATTACCGTGAGAGCTTTAAGGCACCGGAAGCCAGGATCCTTGTCGTTGATGATGTTTCGGTCAACCTTAAGATATTTACCCTCCTGCTTAAAAATACGGAAGTTGCCATCGATACCGCGGACAGCGGGTCCAAATGCC
>JAFSZZ010000168.1 GCA_017458765.1 Lachnospiraceae bacterium
TCAAGGATCTTCTGCAGCTCGCCGCGAGCTATCGGTCTTGTTATGAGTCCTTCGATCTCCGCATCCTTCCTGTGTTCGAATACGTCCCTCTCCTCTTCATATACCATGAAGTATATGGGGACATTCTTCATTTCCTTATATAGTCTGATTATCGAGATCATCTTCTTTGCGGACATCACGGTCATATAGCTGTCCATAAAGATGATATCCGGAAGGTGCGTGTTCATATAGAAGATAGCTTCCTTCGGATCGGAAAAAACAGCGCACTCATAATCCCTGGCAAGATAAATCTTCATGATATCAAGTGTCTGGTAATCATCATCTATAACAACAACCGTAGGTTTCCCCGACTCACTCCTTACCGGGCGTATATCCGGTGTCTCCAAGTCATCATCGGGAACAAAGTCCTCATTGGGATTAACCGGTCTTTGGGATCTGTCACCCAGGATCTGCCGAACCTCTTCCTCATCGCCGAATTTAATGAATTTTTCAAATCCATCTGCCATCCTCAACCTCCGGGCAGTATTTTGCATATATCACAACAACGCCTATATATAATACCATGTCGGGACTTTATTAACAACAAAAATCACTTATCCTTATTCCGGTCAAGAAAATCCTCAAATTCCTCTCTGGATTTTCTGAAAGATTCCAGAAGCTGAGGCGCAAATACACCGGCTTCCCCCTGAACGATCATGTTGAACGCATCTTCCCTACTGTAAGCAGCTCTGTATACGCTTTCCGTAACAAGCGCATCGTAAACATCCGCTATGGATTCACATTGAGCGGAGATCGGAATGGCATCACCCTTCAGCCCATCCGGATATCCCCTTCCATCATATCTCTCATGATGATACCGGCATATCTCATAACTGATCCTTGCATAATCCTCATCCCAGATACCGCTGATATTGTTAACTATATCGGCGCCGCGTATCGTATGGCTCTTCATGAACTCGAACTCGTCCTTCGTAAGCTTGCCCGGCTTATTCAGTATCGAATCCGGGATCGCTATTTTACCGATATCATGAAGGGAGCTCGCGGATACGATTATATTGACGATATTTTCATCAAGTCCCGTTTCCGGATAGTCCTTCATCATCCGGTTGGCTATTATTCTCGTATAACCCTTGATACGGCTGATATGGTCTCCGCTCTCAAGGCTCCTGCACTCAACGACCGTAGCAAGGATATCCACTATGTTCTGTTTGCTCTTATCAAGTTCTTCCTTCTGCATCTTGAGCAGTTTGAACTGCTTGTTCATCGTAACAGTCTGTGATTCGACCTTCTGTTCCAGACCGCGCTTGAAAATGAACAGATCCGTAAGATTACTGACCCTGCGCCTTACTATCTCAGCCACAAACGGCTTATGCACAAAATCATAAATACCCATTCTTGTCGGGCTGTGTTCAAGGTGGGCAGCCTCACGCTCATTGATGAAAAGCACCGGCATCCTCGATAACAGGCCCCGCTTGTCAAGCCTCTCCAGAAAACTGTAACCATCAAGTCCTTTCATCGAAAACCTGTAAAGAACAGTGGCAAATTCGTTCCCATGAGCATCCATCTGTGCCGATACTTCTTCCACTGTCCCGGCAGTTTCAACATCATAGGTATCCTTAAGTATCTCCTTTAACTGATCTCTGTTAGCGAATTCATGATCAACGATCAATACTTTTTCCATAGTGTTTTCTCCCCTGTCATCTAGATATGATCGATCTTCAACCCGTTCTCGTCATCCTTAACCTTGATCCCCACAGCTCGCTCGGTGGAAACCCATCTCTTACCGTTCACTTCCACTACAACTCCTTCATATACAGCGCCCTTCATCTCTACAAAAGCCTGCTTTGCTTCTTCAACCTTCTTCTCGATCTCCACAAGCTCCTCCTCGAGTAGCTTTTTAACCTCATTCTTCGAAATACGGGCACTGTCGATCTTGCCGAACATTTCGATCTCGGCGTGAGCCTCAACAGGATACAGTGCTTCCAGTTCCCGATAAGCGGTATCAAGTGTTTCCAGTTCTTTATCAATCTTTTTCATCTGATTATTGACAATGATCTGGCGTTTTATGATATCATTGCTCACACCAACCTTCAGGAAGGTTTTTACACCCGAATCGTTTCCAACCTCATTTACCTTGATCGCAAGCCCGGCAAAAATAGATCCGCCTATAAGAGAACCTTTTCTTCCTGCCAGCTCAAGCACACCTTCACATTCAACATTGCTCTTCAGGCAGTAGGATACCTTTATGTTTCCTCCCGCCTTTGCGTTTACGCTCTCGAAAAAACTGCCCTCAATATTGCTGCCGGCCTTAATATGGCCCTTGTTCTGGGAATTGACTCCCTTCCTGAGAATTATGTTTCCTCCGGCCTCCAATACCGCTCCCTCAACGAAACCGTCAACTATCAGATCCTCCCTTGCGATTATGGTACAGCCGTTGCCCACATTTCCCGTAACATGGACGTTTCCGTCAAATCTGGTGTCTCCCATATATGCCGTGACTTCACCCAAAGTCAGAAGGTTTGAAACCTCCATTTTATTTCCTTTGAGTTCCACGATACCGTCTACATTCGAAATATAAGTCCTCTGGTCCTGCTCTATGTAGAAACCCTTGCCAGTGAGGATATTCAGTTCCTTTCCCTTTACGGAAGGAAATTCCTGACCGAAAACATTAAAGCCTGCGGGCCCCGTTTCCGCAGGGTGATAAACAGCGAGCTTCTGTCCTCTTTTTACCTGTTCAAACCATTCTATATCCTTATAATCGAGACTTCCGTCCTCCAATACCTTGGGTTCACGGTTTACTTCCGTCCTGAAGAAAAATTCATAGTACCCGTCGGGACCTGGCTCTGATTTCCGGCCTTCCGCAATGACCTGCGGCTGATTACCCGCACGATCCGTCAGAATATAATTGATGACATCTTCATTTATGCCACTGACTATTCCCCTCTCCTCAAGGGCATTCCTTATTACGCTCCTTGTCACTCCGGTACGTTTACCTGTCAGTTGAAAGTAAGCCGTCATCTGGTCCGGTGTGATCTTTATCTCAAAATTGTTATATGCAATTGCCTTGGTCTCACCAAACTCACGCAGAGGATCATTCGCGTCGTCAATTATGCCTGCAGCCAGATATGCTCTCTTTACCGACATGTCGGTCGCAGGATACATCAGACTTGAATATCTTGAAACATCAAGTCCGTCCTCAAGGCCCAGTCTTATCTCGCGCATCTGCTGCCAGTCATACAGCGGGTTCAGATACATGGAAATATTGACCTGATGTTCCATTCCCTTTCGGATCTCACGCATCTGGCGCCACTCATAATGCAGTCCCGTATACTGCCTTACATTAAGTCCCTTTTCCAGTCCGAGTCTTATCTGTCTGATGGAACTTCCCCTGAGTTCGGGAGTGATATATGGCTTGATATTTATTCTGTTCTCAAGGCAGATTCGGATCTGTTCAAGCTGTTCCTCATCATAATGGTCCTCTATGTAAGGAGCCAGATCCACTCCCGATTTTATGGCCTTACGCAGTTCCTTGAGGACACCTGCGGGAAGGCTTACATACTTTGCCAGATTAATCCCGTCGGCAAGGGCAAGCCTTAACTGCCTCATCGTATCAAAAGGAACCTTGGGATATGCATACAGTCTTACGTTCAGCTTGGCTTCCAGTCCGAGCCTTATCTCTTCCATCTGGAACCAGTCAAAATCCTTCCTTGCGTATATCTCAACCGGAAGCTCGCTCATCATACCGAGTCTGATCTCGCGCATCTGCAACGCAAAAAAGTCCTTATCTTCATAAGGTTCTATGTCAAGCCCCTCCTCAAGGCCCAGCTTGATCTCTTCAACCTGATCCTTAGTGAAGCCCCTGTCATAATAAGCCTGTTGTTCCTGTCGTGTCATGCTTCCCCTCTTCTCTGCTATAAACCTGATCGTTTATGAATCCGGATATATATATACTTCCCTGAATTTATTGTATCATAGTTTTACAAACAATAAAGAAAATTCGCGATCGAATTTCGAATATTACCCATATCTTTTATCGGATTTCTGTAAAAAAACTTTACATATATCCACTTTATGCGGAATTTACGCTTGTTGAGTGTATTGGGATAATGTATAAATATAATATGTATATTTTTTGGAGGGAAGATCATGATAAGGAAATTCACATATTTGCTGATGATTACGGCCGGATTGGCATTATCACTTGCCGGATGTTCAAAAAACACCGTTTCGGAAATTGTTTCGGAGGCCGAAGATAAACCTGTGGCTGAAGATACGTCGACTGTTGAAGATGCACCTGCAGTTGAAGAAACACCTGCTGTCGAAGAAACATCCGAAGTCGAAGGAACATCCGCAGTCGAAGGAACACCTGCAGTCGAAGGAACACCTGCTGTCGAAGAAACATCCGCAGTCGAAGGAACACCTGCAGCTGAAGAAACATCCACAGTCGAAGGAACACCTGCAGTTGAAGAGGCAGCAGAAGCCGGAACTGCTTCACCGGTCGAAAATACCGGCGATAATGCTCCTTTCGATGTTATCTGGATAGGAGATTCCCTTACACAGGGCTCATTCGGCGATGATAATCATAATAAGAACAATCCTCAGGCACCGTGGCGTGTCCTTGGTGAAATATCCGGAAAAAATGTGACGGGTGTCGGTTTCTACGGATACAAGACCCACGACATATTCTGGGCATACGGAGAATATGACGGTATCAAGGATCCAAATATAACTTACGTATATTGGGTCGGATCGAATGATTTTCATGATTCACCCGACAATATAAAATACGTCATAGAAGAGACCGACCGTTTTAATTCAAATGCCGGGATAACAAAATACATCATGCTCGGAACAACAAACCGCTCTGATATGGATCCGAACGCTTATATCGGCATAAACAAAGGACTTGAAGATTATTATGGCGACAGATATCTGGATATAATGCCATATGTCGAATTCGGCCCCGACGGTGTCCATCTTACAGAAGCTTCTTACAGGAAGATCGCCGGAGCCGTATATGATAAACTGAGATCTATGGGGTATTTATAAGACAAAAGAACCGTCTCTGCTTATAGTTTGTGCTCATACCTTATTGTTGACCGGACCGGTCAGAGTTGATGACCTTCTTCATCGCTTCAACGGCTATCCTGATCGCCGCTGAAGTATCCTCACTCATCTTCTGATCAAGGCCGGCTTTTTCGCGCTCCTGGTTCCAGATAACATGGAAGCAGGAACCCGCTCTGCATCCCCTTGCCGAAGCTATAACGAACAGGGCGGAGGATTCCATTTCGGATGCCTTGACACCGAGGCGCTTCCATGCCTCCCATTTACTTAACAGTTCATCGGCCACCGGCATCGATTCCGGCGAATGCTGTCCGTAAAATGAATCCTTGCACTGTACTACTCCCGTATGGCTCACACATCCTGCTTCATCAGCCGCCTGCTTCAGCATCATCACGATATCGAAATCCGCCACGGCCGGAAATTCTATAGGAGCATATTCCATGGATGTATGCTCATATCTTATGGCCCCCGTAGCTATGACAATATCTCCCGACTGAACATCCACATCTATTCCGCCGCAGGTACCGCAGCGTATAAATGTGTCCGCTCCTATATGATGCAGTTCCTCGACCGCGATCGCAGTCGACGGACCGCCTATTCCCGTAGAGCACACGCTGACTTTTTCACCGTTTAAAAATCCTGTGTAGATATTATACTCCCGGTTATACGCAACCTGCTTTGCATCGTCAAACAATCCGGCAACCGCAGCGCATCTTCCGGGATCACCCACAAGGATCACATACCTTCCGACATCACCCTTTACACACTTGATATGAAACTCCTTCTCCAGTTCCTGCATGCTGAAACCCTCCCTTATATAATTTTCTGTAAAAAATACAGTGTTTTCATGGATCCATGATAAACACTGTATTTATTAACGATGCCTCAGACCGGAATCGAACCGGTACGAGGTTTAACCCTCGCAGGATTTTAAGTCCTGTGCGTCTGCCAGTTCCGCCACTGAGGCATTGCGCAAAAAATAGTATATCTTAAATCTCAGTTATCGTCAATCGCATTTTTTGCATCCACACAGAACTCACCGTCCTTTACGGTAAGCTTCAGACTGCCGCCGTCCTTAAGGCTGCCAAACAGTATATCATCCACAAACAGAGGCTTTATGTCGTTTCTTATGATCCTGTCGATCTCACGGGCTCCGAACTCATAACTGATACCCCGCTTAAGAATGAGTTCCTTTGCCTCCTCATCCACGTTCAGGGTGATCTTCTTCCTGTCAAGCATGATACGAAGTTCGTTAAGCTTCTTATCCACTATACGCTTTGCCATATCATCATCCATGCCGTTGAATATGACTATCTTGTTAAGCCGGTTCCTGAATTCCGGCTGGAAGGTCTTCTTGACCTCCTCCATGAGTATGCCGTCATCCTGGTAACCCGTATTAAACCCGATGCTCTTTTTACCTATCCTGTTTGCACCGGCATTTGAAGTCATTATGAGCACCACATTCCGAAAGTCCGCCTTGCGCCCCTGATTATCCGTAAGTGTTGCATAATCCATGACCTGGAGCAGAACGCTGAAAATATCCGGATGAGCCTTTTCTACCTCATCCAGAAGCAGCACGGCAGAAGGGTTCTTGCGTATTTCCTCGGTGAGCAGACCGCCCTCCTCATAACCTACGTATCCCGCCGGCGCTCCTATGAGTTTCGCCACTGCATGCTTCTCTCCGTATTCGCTCATATCAAACCTTATAAGCTTTACTCCAAGTTCCTCCGACAGGCTCTTCGCAACCTCGGTCTTACCGACACCGGTGGGACCTACGAACAGAAGGTTAGCAAGCGGCTTGTTGTCTTCAAGCAAACCTGCCCTCGAGAACTTGATGGCGTTGACCACCTGTCCTATAGCCTCATCCTGCCCGAATATCCTGCCCTTAAGTTTTTCATCGAGTGTGGCAAGTCCGGCTGCATCCTCATTCTCCACGGTTTCAAGAGGAACACGGCAGATCTTCGTAAGCACCTCGGTAACCGTCTTCTTATCTACCACCGGTGCTTCCCCGTCCTTAAGATTAAGCTTCCTGTATGCCCCCGCTTCATCCATCAGATCTATCGCCTTATCAGGCAGAAAGCGCTCGTTTATATGCTTAGCGCTCATCGTGACTATATATCTGATCACGTCTTTTGCATATATCACCTGATGGAAATCCTCGTATTTGAACTTAAGTCCTTCAAGGATATCAACCGCTTCTTCCTCGGTCGGCTCCTTGATGTCGATATTTGCAAACCGTCTTATAAGGCTCTTGTTCTTTTCAAAACGCTTCTTATACTCATCATAGGTTGTTGCCCCGATAAATCGTATATGACCGTCCGTAAGATAGGATTTTAACATATTTGCCGCATCGTGTCCGCCCTCGCCTATCGCACCGGTCCCGGTGATATTGTGTATCTCATCTATGTAGACTATCGGCTTCTCTTCCCTGCTGATCTCTGAAAATACCTTCTTGAAGCGCTTTTCGAATTCCCCCCTGTATTGTGTCCCGGCCACCATCGCCGCCATATCCAGGGCAAATATCCTGCTTCCTTTGAGCTGTACAGGTACATCTCCGTCATTTATCCTCTGTGCAAGCCCGTATGTGATCGCAGTCTTACCTACCCCGGGTTCTCCGATATGAAGCGGATTGTTCTTATCCTTTCTGCACAGGATCTGAATCGTGCGCTCAAGTTCTTCCTCGCGGCCTATTAACGGATTTTTATCATCGAGCATATCATTAAGACAGGGTGCATACTGTCTCCATCCGCTCTCCTTATGCCTTGTATGCTCATGCTCATCGCCCGTGTTCTCCTGCTTTTCATCACTGATAGCCGTAAGCGTGCGGATCAGCTCGGTCTCATCCACGCCCTGTTTTTCCATAAAATAAACAGCATAACTGTTCTCAAGCTTCCAGATTGAATGGATGATGTGCCTTATATCGATCTCTTTGCGTCCGCCGTTTACAGCCTGTTCGCCCGCATACGCAAGGGTATAGGCCACTCCGACGGACAGTTCGGGGGCATCTGTTTCCGACTTGTCTATATATTCATCGGAGTAGTTCTCAAGATCATCCGCCAGCGCGCTTATATTGCCTCCGCATTCCTCAAATGCAGCCCTGAAATCAGGATTATTGCACATAAGCAGCATAAGTATCTCAGGAGTGACATACTCGTAATGATGCTCTGTGGCATATATTATCGAATCCCGCAGTATTGCGGCAGCATCACTTGACAGGTTCATATCATGCTTCCTCCACCGTCATGCGAAAAGGAAATCCCTTCTCCTTGGCAAGTGTCATGGCCTTGCCGATCTTGGTAAGTGCAATATCATAAGGATAGGTCCCGACAGCGGCCCTTCCGTTGTTATGTACCATGAGCATAAGGGCCTCCGCACTTGCCTTATCCTTATTGAATATCGTCTCGAGCACATTTACCACGAATTCCATGGTCGTAAAATCATCATTCAGCATGATGACTTTAAAGTGCTTAGGTTCCCTTATATTATCGTTTATCTTTTCTCCGGCAGCTTCTCTTGGGGCTGCCTTCGATCTTCCGAGTCCGAATAATCCCATAACAATTCTCTCCTGTGTCCGTTATCCCGTTTTCACCGAATCCCGTTATCCTTCCATTCCTGAAGATTCCGCTCCTCCGCCAATTCCCGGTCCTCAGACAGGATATTTATAACAGTATCATCTCTGTGTGTCTTTTTTATGAACAACCCGGCAATAAGCCCCGCCGCCATACCTCCTATATGTGCCGAATAATCAATGTTTGGTATCGCAAAACTTGAATATATACTGAAAAACAGTGCGAGCAATATGCGCTGCTTAGGTATTTCAAATCCCTTGACCTTCCTGATGGCAAGGCATATTATGACTCCCATTATGCCATACACAGCACCTGATGCACCTACTGCCGTATATCTTACACCCGACACCTTTTCATACAGATACGACACAGCATTACCGGCAATCCCCGAAAGCAGATATGCAAACGCAAAACGCACGTGACCGATCCTCTTTTCAAGCAGATCACCTGCCGCATAGAGCATCACCATATTGCTCAGGATATGCTCGACACCGCCATGAAGAAAAATGGCTGTAAACAGGCGATATACCTGCCCCTTAGAGACCAGATCGTAATCCATCATCCCAAACACAGTCGGGATCGGTGCGAGTAATACGGTCAGTCCGAAGACCACTGTGTTTATTATGACCAATGTCAGTGTGACCGGCGATACTTTCCGGCTTATTTCAGGTACCATTCTTCGGCATCCTTCCTGAGTTTGTCAAATGAGTCTTTCTCCATATAGATCATGTGGCCCGAAGGATAATAAGTAAACTGAAGATTCTCCTCCCTGTTCTCGTTTATGAAAACATGGTCGTAAACCCATTCGGCCGCATAGAAAGGCGTCGCTCCGTCATAGTAACCGCACAGCACCCATACCTTAAGGAAAGGATTCCTGGACATGCAGTTATAAATAACTTCTTCCTGCGAAACATATACCCCGTCCGGCAAAGACCACTTCATATTCACGTCAAGGGACAGCGGCTCAAACGGTCTGTCTGTCTCAAATCCAAGCTCCTTTGTCAGATAATCCTGATAGGAATTCAAAAGAGCTATATCAGACGAAGAACTGGAAGGATCACTGGTTCCGTCTTCGATAGATCCGGCAGTGACCGGCCCTGTTATACGTCCGTCCAGTCTTCCGATCATAAGCTTCTCATCTTTTAGAAGTTCCTGTGCAAAATCGGAAAGTTCTATCCTGAGATTGGAACTTATGACAAATTCTTTGGACACTCCGATATATCCTGCGAGCTTGCCAGCAAGTTCGTCCTGTTTGTCCTTATCCATCTTCCTTCCCATAAACAGCGCCGGAACATATTCACTTTCAACAAAAGCCCGTACTTTCTCAAGATAATCGTCAAGCTCCATGTCCTGATATTCCTTATCGAGCTTGCCATGATACCAGGCATCGGCCGCAAAGGTCGGAACTTTCATCGCATAGGGCAGATCGTTCCCCCCGTGATCTTCCAGTGCCATATAATTGTTGCAGGTAGAAACCAGCATAAGACCGTTAATATACATGTAATACTGTTCAACAAGATAATCGCACAGTCCTACAGCTCTTACCGTACCGTATGACTCTCCCGCGATATATTTGGGAGATCCCCATCTTTTATGACGGTTTATATATAAGCGGATAAAATCGCCCACTGTTCGTATATCATTATCGTATCCGAGAAAATCTTCCGTTTCATCTTCGTTCAGCGCATGTGAATACCCTGTTCCCACGGGATCTATGAACACAAGGTCTGTCATATCAAGGATCGAATTCTCATTATCGACTATCCTCGCCGGAAGAGTTTTTGCATATCCCTTCTCATCTATCTCAGGCCTGCGCGGTCCCATGCATCCGAACTGTATATAGAAACTGCTTGCACCCGGTCCTCCGTTAAATGCAAATGTGATGGGCCTGTCACTTACATCCTCGACATCGTCCCTTGTATATGCGGTATAGAATATCCGGCATTCTTTTCCGCCGCTTTTAAGACCAATCAGCGCCGCCTCCGCAGTATATGGTATCTTCTCACCCTTTATCGTTACTTCATGCCTGGTCGTGACCACCTGATCTTCAGGCAATACTGTATCACCAGTTTCTCCGGCATTATCTGTTTCTACATTCTGTACTTCCGATGTTACAGCAGACGCATCCTGTGTCTGCCCCGCAAAAACCCAGGTTGGCCATACACTTAAGAGCAACCCCGTAACAGTGATCAAAGCGATCTTTCTCTTCATACGTTTAACCTCCTCGTCAGCAGAAACCCATTCTCCGTAATTGCCTGTATGGTTACATTTTACCAAATCAGGCTTCAAAATCATATAGCAAATTGTTTCTCAAAGACAAGGCCGGGCGAAAGGATCGTACAAAAACGGCCGTGATGATCATACCACGACCGTTTTTATACATAAAAATGGGGCCTATAGGGCTCGAACCTATGACCCTCTGCTTGTAAGGCAGATGCTCTCCCAGCTGAGCTAAGACCCCGTTATATCTTATTAAATTGTTTCAGGACCGATGGCTTCATACAACTATGCAGCATGATCGGCAGCGACCCAGATCGGACTCGAACCGACGACCTCCGCCGTGACAGGGCGGCGCTCTAACCAACTGAGCCACTGGGCCTAATGACTTAACGAAGACAAGCGCCTACGTGAAGTCTGAGTTTAGTCAGTAGGCTCTGCAGCGTTGCTTAGTGAAATCGAGCACATGTGCGATGATTGAACTTAGCAACAGTCGCTGGGCCTCGCTATGAGCACTTAGCGACCGTCCTTTGGTCGCTTACGTGCGATGCATACCGAACCCTTAGTGAATCAAGACCGCAGGTCGCAGATGAACTTAGTAGTTCGGTAGACTCTCGAGGTCATAGCAACCCCAAATAGAGTGGACCTTCAGGGACTTGAACCCCGGACCGACCGGTTATGAGCCGGTTGCTCTAACCAACTGAGCTAAAGGTCCATTAACAAAAGTGACTCCGACGGGAATCGAACCCGTGTTACCGCCGTGAAAGGGCGATGTCTTAACCGCTTGACCACGGAGCCATGGGTTCTAAATTATAAAAAATTTAAATAAACGCTCCCCGAGTTGGGCTCGAACCAACAACCCCGCGGTTAACAGCCGCGTGCTCTACCATTGAGCTATCGAGGAATAGTGAGCAATGCAATCCGTGTTACGAGAAGCCGTGGGGAGCTCGCTCACCTAAGGCTGATCGGAACTCGGATTATATGACGAACGCAACGACGCGAGGTGATGCGAAGCATTACCGAGAGAGGTGCGCTCGTGCATCGCGTAGTAAAGGTTCTGTATCATGCACCCTAAAAACCACCCACTGAAACTGTTCCAAAACCAAATCTCAGCTTCCTCACCAAA
>JAFSZZ010000169.1 GCA_017458765.1 Lachnospiraceae bacterium
GCAGTTTCGTAGCATGAATGCATGGCCAGCTGGGCAAGTCCTATATCTGCTGATGGAATTGAAACGTGGCGGCCCGACAGGTTTCCAAGAGTCGATCCGCCTGCTATATCCGGCCGGTTGCTGTAGGTCTGAACAGGGATCTCTACTTCCTTTGCCAGTCCCTTTACGTATGCATGTGAATAAGCATCGGTCGTATACTTTTGCGATGCGTTGAACTTGACTACCACACCGCCGTTCAGAACCGGCCTGTCTGTTGCATCGGCATACTCCGGATGGTTTGGATGCAGTGCATGTGCATTATCTGCAGAGATCATGAACGAACCTGCAAGCATTCGCATGAGGGATTCATTCACATCACATTCTTTACCGGCAGCACGGTTCATGCAGGCCGTGATCCTGTACAATGTATCATGTAGAAAATCAGAATCCGCTCCCTGTCTTGTGAGGCTTCCTGTTTCTTCATTATCAAATATGCAGCACACGGGTATGCCGGCTTTTTTACCGCCACCTGCTTTACCGGCACTTTCCCCTTTATCTTTCCCGGCAGTGCCGGCAATAAATCCCCGCATGAGAGAATAAGCACATTCAAGATCATCAAGTGCCCTTGCGGCGATCATCTCATTATCGGCACCCAGAAATGCGGATCTGACCCGCGGATAAAGGAATAGATCTTTACTTAATATGCTGCCCTGTCTTACACCGGCTGCTTTTGCTATCAGCTTGTAAAGAATTCCCTTTTCCGGCTTCCCGCCGGGAGAATAGGCGCACATAAGAGGCTGCAGGTCAGTCTTAACATTGTATTTATAGCCGTCATTTACATCCCTGTTCATATGAATGGCAACATTGGGGATTATGAGAAGGTCCCTGTCAATATTCACAAGCTTCTCCTCAACTCCATTCCTGCCCTGCACGAAAACCCTTCCGGCGATGGACAGTGGCCTGTCAAGCCAGGGTGCCATAAGTGCACCGCCGTACTTTTCGACATTAAGCTTAAGGTAATTATCCTCAACAATGATCTCACCGCCATCCTTTATCTTAAAGGCAGGTGAATCCGAATGGGCTGCCGTTATGTTAAAGCCCTTTATTTCCTCCGCCTTGAGTGACTGTGGCAGACGGAAAGCGATAATGGATGAGGAATTACGGATCACGTAATAACCCTTCCCGGCTTTAAGCTCCCAGTCCTCACCCTCCCTAAGCTCCTTGTAACCGTTCAGTTCTTTCTTTATATTCCCAACAACATGAAAGGGTGACGGGCTTGCATCTATAAATTCAAGAAGTCCTTCCGCTTCATTTATCATTGCCGTTTTATTCATTTTAACAACAGCACTCCCTTCCTATACATCAGTGCTAAAGCATACTGTAACCATGACAATCATTTATTCAGATTCCCAGTTCGATCTCAACTGCCTGTCTGACTATATCCGTTCCCGCATCCGGCTCAAACCGGTCAACAACCTGTCCGATGCGGTTGACCAGAAATTTGGTAAAGTTCCACTTGATATTGCTGTTATTGCGATAATCCGGGTCCGCCTCCCTTGCCCGCCTCTCCATATGGACACTTAAGGGGGAATTCATAAGGAAGCCTCTGAAGCCTTGCCTGCTCTTCAGGTAATCGAAAAGCTCAAGCGCATCAGGACCGTTCACATCCGTTTTCGCAAACTGTGGGAAAGAGATATCATAACGTGATGTACAAAAATCATGAATTGTCTCATTAGTCCCCGGCGCCTGATGCCCGAACTGGTCACAGGGAAAATCAAGGATCTCAAAACCTTCATCCCTATAATCCCTGTACATTGCCTCCAGCGCTTCATACTGCGGTGTGAATCCGCAGCCTGTGGCAGTATTGACGATCAAAAGTACCTTCCCCCTGTATTCCCGCATTGAAACAAGCGAACCATTCCTATCAGGAACCGAAAAGCGGTAGACCGGACTGCCGACGAGGTAATCCTCTGCCTCCTGGATTATGTTGTTTATGTTCTCCACGTCGCTGTACACATGGCCGGTTTCGAGAGAGTGATTGGCTCCTTCGATGATCTTGTAGCGGAGCTTTTTTAAATCGCACAGATCCCTTATCTTACCCGGATCTGTCCACGGATCCTTATCCCCGAAAAATACAAGCCCGTTTCCTTCCCTCGCAAGAGAAAAGGTCTGCGGAAAGGGCGTATAATACACCTGTCTGGCGGGAATGCCGTGCTTCCCCGCATATATGCTTGCCGCAATTGTACCTATGCTCTTTGATACAAATATGATATCCTCAGCGGATGAGAAATCCACATCTTTAAGCTGTTCCTCGGTCTCCACCACCGCAAGGTTGAACGCCTCCAGCATTTTTTCTTTATTTTTAAGGCATTCCTTATCAATGTTGTTATACCCGACACTGACTACCTCGTAACCATGTTCCAGGGCAATCTTTTTCGAATAATAGAGCAGGGGCTTATCGATATTGTATCCGATCCCCTGAAAAATAACTGCGATCTTTCTTTTTTCCATAGCCTTTACTATTCCTCTGCCAAAAGGGATTTTCAAGCTTAAGTATAACACAATAAGGCCCTTATGTCAGATACTTCCGCACTTTCCGATACAGGAATTGTCACAGGAACCAACTTGCCAAATATGATCCCTCACACTATACTTACATTAAATAAGCGCTTTTTATGTAACAATGTACATGATGGAATAATGACGATCAGAAAAACAAAAAATTCAAATGGTATACTGAAGCTTGTTTTTATAGGAATATCATTTCTTATAGAAACAGGCATTCTTTTGTTATTGTTTGCACCGGGGATAAACCGTTACTACGAGGCAATCATAACCATAAGCCGGCTGCTTGCTTTTCTGCTGGTAATCGGAATATACAGTCAGAACAGAACCGGTTCCATAAAAACGCCCTGGATCATCCTGATCCTTATTCTCCCTGCGGTAGGGGTATCCCTGTATATTCTCATAAGTTTATCCGGGTCGACAGGAAGAATGAGAAAAAGATATGAGGCGATCGATAAGATCATTTTCCCCTACCTTGAACAGGACAGCCTCACATTGGCTTCTCTGGAAAAGGAACATCTTTCCTGTGCCGGGATCAGTAAATATCTGATCAGAGAAAGCGGCTATCCTGTATATAAAAACACCAAGGTAGAATATTATAGTGATGCATCTGAAGGACTAAAGGCTCAAAAGGAAGCTATCAGAAATGCGAAAACCTTCATCTTTATTGAATACTTTGCAATCGAAAATGCATCTTCATGGCAGTCACTTGAAGAAATTCTTGAGGAAAAGGCAAAAGAAGGCGTGGAAGTACGAGTATTCTATGATGATATAGGAAGTGTGGGATACATAAACCATGATTTTGTCAAAAGGCTTGAAAGCAAAGGAATCAGATGCCGTGTGTTCAATCCTATGGTTTTTATCATCAATATGTTTCTCGATAACAGGGACCACCGTAAGATGACAATTGTTGACGGTAAAATCGGATTTACCGGCGGTTACAATATTGCAGATGAATATTTCAATATAACCTCGCCATACGGGCACTGGAAGGATACGGGTGTGCGCATTGAAGGAGAAGCAGTACTCCCCATGACACTGACGTTCCTGGAAATGTGGAATGCTGTGCGTGCAGATGATGAGGGCGATGAGAACATCGCTCGATTTTTCCCGGAATATCCACCGGATCCGGCAGTTCACGGATATGTTCAATTCTATGCGGATAATCCGATAGACAAAAAACCGGTCGGAGAAGACGTATACATAAACATGATAAGCCGGGCCCGGAAATATATCTATATTATGACACCGTATCTCATAATCACGGATGAAATGAACCGTGTGTTGGGGCTTGCTGCCAAACGAGGTGTCGATGTTCGTCTGATAACCCCCGGGATTCCCGATAAGAAGATCGTGTATAAGCTAACGAGGTCATATTACAATGGATTGGCCCGGAACGGTGTCAGGATATTTGAATACACTCCGGGCTTCTGTCATGCTAAAATGTGTGTTTCCGATGATATCATCGCCATATGCGGCACTATCAATCTGGATTATCGGAGCCTGTATCATCATTTTGA
>JAFSZZ010000170.1 GCA_017458765.1 Lachnospiraceae bacterium
GGATTAGCTCCCAGTCCCTGTATGTCTGGCTCTTGACCGACAGTATCGTATCCTCGATCCATTTACCGGCATTATATACCGGCACGATAATGCTGACTAACCCCTTATTCATCCGCATCCTCCTTAAGAAGCGCAGTAGTGTTCCCCTCCGAAATACCCTCTGTGCTCTCCAAACTAAATACCGTTTTGACCGTTAATATGATAAGCCTCAGATCCAGCCATACCGAGAAATTCTCAATATAGAACAGATCCAGCTTAAGCTTGTCATACGGAAGTGTATTATATTTGCCGTAAACCTGTGCATATCCCGTAAGTCCGGCCTTAACCTTGGTACGATATGCAAATTCGGGCATTGCAGCCTTGTACTTTTCTATTATCTCGGGGCGCTCCGGACGCGGCCCGACAAACGACATATCACCCTTAAGCACATTAAAAAGCTGCGGCAGTTCATCAAACCTAATCTTGCGGATCACCCTCCCCACAGGTGTGATCCGCACATCATTCCTGCTCGAAAGCCTGGCGACTCCATCCGACTCGGCCTCTTCGATCATGCTCCTGAACTTATAGATAAGAAATTCCCTGTTATTAATCGTACAGCGAACCTGTTTATACAGCACGGGTCCCCTGTCATACAGCTTGATGCACAGCGCCGTGATCAGCATGAACGGTGAAAAAAGGATGATCAGGATCATTGCAAAAATGATATCGAAGAACCTTTTTACAAACATCTGCTCAAACTCAAGCGGCGCACTCTTTGTAAGCATGAGCGGTGTATCAAAGAAATGCAGCGTAGTCGCTCCTCGAAGCACAATGTCCATGATCTTGGGCATCACGTAGGTTTCCTTGGAATTCTCGTAACAATACTTATGAAGCCGGTTCCTTACCGATGTCTTGAGATCCCACAGCATGACCGCCTCATGCTCGTCTATCCGTTTATACAGCGCCTCAATATCATCACCGGCCTGTATCGATTCCCTTATCTCAAACTGATGCCTTCTGGTCTTAACCTTTTCAACAAACAGATCCTTATGCCTGCCGTCATATATCAACAGAACATCAAGCGGCGGGAACAGTCCCCTGTAAAATGTAGTTGCAAGAAATATCCACGAACCGATCAAAAAACACTGGAGGAAAAATACGACTATCAGCGGGACCGGTGTGGGAAAATGATACGCAAGCATACATACCATTGCATAAAACAGGACATCAGCCATAAATGTGGCTATGACCTGGGAAAACAGCAGCTCCATCATCCTGTATGAACCTATCTTGAGTCCTCCGTACATAATTGAGGATATCAGAAGGACACACATATATACCACGGAAATGAAAACATGACCCCAGAAATAATATGCCTTGGGCAGTTCGGTATTGTAATACACCACCCATACATAACTTACGACCACGGTCTCAAGCAGCACTATCAATAGTGCCATTATCAGATTATATATACGTTTGCGCGTCTGAACCTTCTGCATATCAAATCTTCCCGGTAAGCTTAAGGATCATCTCCCCGGGTATCCCCAATATCTTATCCCATACGGAAATGCCATCCGCTTCCTTAAGCGCATGACCGGACATCCCCGCATACAGGCGATAAAACCCTAAATATTTAAGCTTAAGCAAAGACATGGGCGTTATCCTTGCCCTCTGTTCATAGTAAAGATACCATGCCTGTTTATTGTCTTCCTTAAGCCTTCTTACAGAATCGGTATACCCCTCCGATATCAGCTCGCACACGGTCAGTATCCTGTCAAGCACGATATATTCATACTCCGCATCTATTTTATCATAAATATAGTCTTCGGGTACATACTTTTCTCCCTCTATCTCGGGAAAAGGATATCTGCGGAGCACATCTGTCCTGAATACGAGCGTGGTTTCTCCTTTAAAGCCCTTAAGATACAATCCGTACAGGGTACTTCTCTCAACACCCTTCGGAAATCCCACTCCCGACAGAAGTTCCGTATCGCTCCTGCCCTTATGGGCTATGATCCCTGCTATACTGCCCCCGACCGCAGTGTCGGGGGAGCCCGTCGGCTTTGAGACATCAAGGGAATCCGCCAGGATTCCTTCTTCTCTGCCCCCGGCCATAGTGTCGGGGGAGCCCGTCGGCTTTGAGACATCAAGGGAATCCGCAAATCTTAATATTTCTTCCACCGCATCCGGTACCAGACGGTCATCCGAATCAAGGCAGAGGAACCATTCGGTACGGCAGTTCTCAACACCTCTGTTATGAGCTCTCATCTTACCGCCGTTTTCAAAATACAGGTATTCGATCGGTATTATCCCTTCCCTGCCCCATTCCTCTACCGCAGAGGCCGTATCATCAGTTGAGCCGTCATCAACTATGAGCCAGCAAAAATCCTTACAGGTCTGGGCTTTCAGGCTCTCGTACGCCCTTTTCAGAAGCTCTTTGCGATTGTATGTAGGTGTGAAGATCGTGAGTTTCATACCCCTCCTCATGATAACTAATAAACCACACTATAATCCACCAGTTCGAATTCATACGGTTCTTTAAGGTCGTACTTAAAGATGAGGTGGTTCTGCGTTTCACCGGCAATACTCAGGCCCGCTTCCTTAAGATAATCTATCCTCGGATTATCCCTGCTCACTACAACATATCCGGTCTTCGTTGTTTCAAGAGCGTTAAGAAAACTTTCCTTATCGATATCCTGAAACCTTACAAGCGCAGCGAGCAAAACGTACTGCGGATGTGTATCGTCTTCAAGCATTTCCCTGCTGTATGAAGGATTGCTGACGGCATACAGATAATCTTCCCTGTCTATCGTAAGCAGCATCTTCGGATCATACTGCCTCATCTGCATGTTATATTCATATTCAAGGAATGCCTTGGGATATTCCACACCGGAATCCTCGTGTATCTTCTCTGATACCTCGATCAGCTCCGGCGGCATCTTGTAAATATTCTGTGCCCACTTAATGCCGTCCGCATAAACATATTTTCCGGATACAAGACAGATCGCTGCGATAAGCAGGGATACGACTATCATCTGCTTCATGTCGGTCCTCGTTACGATAAGCTTGGAGAACAGATACGGTACAAGAACTATGACCGGTGCTATCCAGAAGAAACGGTAATACTCACTGTTGACGTCAAAGAAATGATCGAGGACCATAGGCGCCACGGGGTTATACACCGTAAGAAGAAGGAATACCGAGCAGGGTATAAATATCTCTTTCTCCCTCTTTGTTCCCGCTATACTGATATAGATAACGGCTGCCGCATAAAGCATGAAATACGCGCACGAACCCGTATAGTACGAAAAACATTCCCACAGATACCTTATTCCGTTTTCGGTTACATTAAGTCCCTGCATGGTTCACATCCTAATCCATCCTGAATTTCGCTTCCTATCATAAGGACTCCTCCCGCTTCGCGGGTCCCTCCTCATGATCGGGCGCGAAATGGGATTTTACTTCGGTAATATCATAAGGGCTCCTCCCACTTCGTGGGCCCCTCCTCATGAACAATCGTAAAATCCATCCTGGATTTCGCTTCCTATCATAAGGACTCCTCCCGCTTCGCGGGTCCCTCCTCATGATCGGGCGCGAAATGGGATTTTAATTCGGAAACGTGTAGAATACAAAATACCCTTTAACATAAAGCACAAATATAAGCGAAAATACCATCCCGGGTATCACGCACGAAATATACTTCGGAAGCATCTTCCATGCTTTCTTCCTCACTATCATCGGAAGGAACAATACCGTGAGTTCCACCGGAAGCAGCATGTTCGCCGAGGAAGATATCGTTGCGGCACCAAAGCATACGATAAACGTAATAAGCCACGGCCTTGTTTTAATACTGTCATCATTCATCCGTATGAACAGATAAAAGACGGTCATTATCGCAAGATTGCCCACTATGGCCTTACCCTCATAAGTCCTCGTCATAAGGAACAGTGACGAGGTATATATCGTTATAAACGTAAGATTTATGACAAACATAAGTGCTGTCATTATCACCACGGCAAGCTCACCGTTTTTACTGCTGCCCATACTGTGATCCGTACCCGTTCTGTCTTCATTGGCACTGTCTTCACCGGCCTTAACTTCATCTCTCCCGTTTCTGTATATTATGAGTTCACGGGCGATCATTAAATAGACCATATTTGTAAGCAGTATGATGGTTACCGCCATCACGGATTTCGTCCAAATAAGTGCCGGGATACCGGTGAGCTGGCATACCACCGAATCCTGTATGGAATATGTCGCAAAAAAATACCTCATCTCATAATGATCCTGCCAGGCTCCGGTAAACGGATCATAGACGTTCATCATGTCTGTTTCGACAGATGTAGCAACATTCGCAACATAATAAGCCGCATCCAGGGTAAAATTATAGGTACAGGAAACAAGAACGATCTGTGCTCCGATCAGGAGAAGCATAAATACCGTGACAAGCGGATGCTTTTTCACATACAGCATCGCATTTTTAAACCATGATACCCACTTCCTGCCGTTAAGGATCGTAGAAAATATCACAACTGCGGCCACAAAAGGCACCCACATCTTCGTGAGCATGGACAGCGGGCGGTAATACTTCATCGGCGGTACGCAGAAAAAGAAAAAAACAAAATAATAGAAGAAAAAGCCCGCTATCACAGATAAAAGCAGCGGACATTTTTTATCCTTCCTGCCTGTCAACAATGAGCCGAACGCCAGATAGATTATGAGATTACAGATCACACTCAGTGTGATGATCGCAATGTCAGTCATCAGATCACTTTGCCTCTTTATTCTGCAATTCCATGACCTGCTCCTGAAGATCGACCGTAGTCCGGTACAGGTTGTTGATCTTGCGGTTCATCACAAACACCGATCCGAACAGCATGATCACAACAATGAGCAGAGCGATCGCAATATTCCTTGAATTTATTATCTTATGATTTTTCATATCCTCTTCCTCCCACTCATAATAATCAGTCTCTTCCATACAGGATGAATCCGGTGTCAAAGAGCTCTCCATGTACTTATCATACTTATCGATCAGCACCCATAGGATAAGCGGCAATACTCCATGTACGATAAATGCAGGAAGTGAAAAGCGACCGGAAAACATCGTCACCGGAAGGAGCGCTTCAGACTGATATCCCCAGAGATTAAGCACTAAAATGCAGGCCGCCATGAACCATTTTGATCTCCTGTCCGAAAACAATCTGCCCGCAAGTAAAATATAAACCGCGAAATACACGGGTATGAGCAAAAACGGCAGTATACCGTCTGTTTCGGTCTTTAGAAATACAAACCGGCCGGAAAGTGAAAGCGTGAGAAAAATGAGTGCAGCAGTTAAAATCCTGTACAGAACCGTCTTTTTCCCGGCTTCTTTTGATATTGTGTATCCCGGATATCTTTCAAAAACAAGCGTAAATGCATATCCTATCCCTGCCATGGGACTTATTACAAACAGAAACGGATGTACTAAAGCTCCGGACCGATCCCGGGTATCGTGGGAATCCTTCAAAATGCAGATAATAAGAACAGAGACGAGAAACAGCGCAAGCAGCTTTCCCGTCCCACGATAATCATTATATGCTGTTACCAAGGATGCCCATAATTCTTTCAAAAATATTTCCTCATGATCAATCATCTGTAAGAATTACTTCGTAATTCTTTTGAATACGTTCGCCACTTAGGCATCATAAGGACTCCTCCCGCAAGCGGGTCCCTCCTCATGATCAATCATCTTTCGGCGCGCATGGGGTTATTAAGGAAATCCTCGTACGCGAGCCTTATCCCGTCTTCAAGTTCCGTCTTATATGTCCATCCGAGAGCCGTTGCCTTGGATACATCAAGCAGCTTCCTCGGAGTTCCGTTCGGTTTGCTCGTATCCCAGCGTATCTCTCCCGTATATCCTATAACCTTGGCCGTCAGCTCGGTAAGCTCCTTTATCGTAAGCTCCTTACCCGTACCCGCATTTACGGTTTCATCCCCGCTGTAATTGTTCATAAGGAATACGCATAAGTTTGCAAGATCGTCGACATAGAGGAATTCCCTTAAAGGACTGCCGTCTCCCCAACATGTAACATACGGCAGGTTCTGTTCCTTAGCCTCATGGAATCTCCTTATGAGTGCCGGCAGGACATGTGAATGAGTCGGATGGTAATTATCATTCGGTCCGTACAGATTAGTCGGCATCACACTGATATAATCCGTCCCGTACTGCTTATTGAGGAATTCGCAATACTTAAGTCCTGATATCTTTGCAAGCGCATAGGCCTCATTGGTCTTCTCAAGTTCCGAAGTGAGCAGGCAGCTCTCGGGCATCGGCTGCGGAGCAAGCCTCGGGTAAATACAGGATGAACCCAGAAACTCAAGTTTCTTACATCCGTTCTCATAAGCACTGTGGATGACATTCATCTCAAGTATCATGTTAAAATACATGAAATCTGCCAGGGCTTCACTGTTTGCAACTATTCCTCCGACCTTGGCGGCCGCAAGGAATACATATTCCGGCTTCTCGTCGGCAAAAAACTTCTCGACATCCTCCTGTCTGCACAGATCCAGTTCCTTATGCGTCCTTGTTATTATATTTGTATATCCCTGTCTCTCAAGTTCTCTTACTATCGCGGATCCGACCATGCCTCTGTGGCCGGCAACATATATCCTGGCATTTTTTTCCATCATGATACGTTACTTCCTTTAAAGCTCGTTCTTAGATCATCTGCGGCTGTCGAGCCTGTCCGACAGTTCAACTCTCTCACCGTTCCTGTAGGCTTCTGCACTTATCCCTGCTATAGACCTCATATCAGCATCTACCATCATCGAAACAAGTCCCTTGAAATCAACCTTTCTCTTCCATCCGAGTTCCTTCTCCGCCTTTGAACAGTCGCCCCAGAGAAACTCAACTTCGGCGGGTCTGAAATACCTCGGATTGACATCAACAAGGAGCCTTCCCGTTTTGGAATCATAACCCTTTTCGCCTACACCCTTGCCCTTCCATTCTATATCTATACCCACTTCCTTAAAGGCAAGTTCAACAAATTCACGGACTGTATGTGTCTCATTTGTTGCAAGCACATAATCACCGGGCTTATCCTGCTGGAGTATCCTCCACATACCCTCAACATAATCACCCGCAAATCCCCAGTCACGCTTTGCATCCAGATTACCGAGAGAAAGCTTCTCCCTCTCATCCGCCATTATCGATGCAACCGCACGCGTGATCTTCCTGGTAACAAAGGTCTCGCCGCGCCTCGGAGATTCGTGGTTGAACAGTATGCCGTTACATGCAAACAGATTATATGCTTCCCTGTAATTAACGGTTATCCAGTAAGCATACAGCTTGGCAGCACCGTAAGGGCTCTTCGGATAAAAAGGTGTCTTTTCGGACTGCGGTGCAGTCTCCGGAAGTCCGCCGAAGAGTTCGGATGTGGATGCCTGGTAGAATCTCGTCTTAACGCCTGATTTCTTGATGGCATCCAGTAATCTGAGCGTTCCTATTCCGGTCGTCTCTGCCGTATATTCCGGAACCTCAAAGGATACCGCAACATGCGACTGTGCCGCAAGATTATATATCTCGGTCGGCTGTATCTGCTCGATAAGCCTGTTTAGATTACTGGAATCCGTAAGATCGCCGTGATGCAGGAACATCGTCTTATCCCTGATCTCCCTGTCATAATAAAGATGATCTATCCTGTCCGTGCTTATGCTTGAATGACGGCGGATGATACCATGAACTTCATATCCCTTTTCAAGAAGAAGTTCCGCAAGATATGAACCATCCTGCCCTGTTATACCTGTTATCAGCGCTACATTTCTCATTTTTATCTCCTTAGTATATGTTAATATAAGAATTGCTCTGTAATGTCTCTGTCGCAGATGACCTGCAGATTCACGGAAGAAAATTCACCGATACCAGTCCGACTATTATCCCAAGTATCGCACCGCACAATACCTGCAGCGGCGTATGCCCTATAAGTACCTTAAGCTTATCCTGATCAAATTCAAGCTTGTATCTGCCGTTTTCAGGAAGCCTGAAAAAGTCCATTATCTGATTGAGTATCTCGGCCTGTGTACCTGTTTCCCTGCGGACTCCCCTTGCATCATACATGACGATCACCGCCAGTATGCCGGCTACCGCAAACTCCCCGGAACCGAGACCGTATTCCACTCCGGCCGCCGCACACAGGGCGCATACCGTTGAGGAGTGACAGCTGGGCATTCCCCCCGAACCTACCAGACGTTCGAAGTTAAGTTTCTTATTAAGTGACAGGTCTATTATTGTTTTCACAACCTGTGCTATCGCCCATCCGAGTATGGCCGACATCAGCACCCTGTTGTGAAAAAAATCATATAAATACTGCATTTTTAACACTCCGCATAGGGTTTCATAATAAACCAAAATATAGTATACTCAATATTGTGTTTTTTTTCAACTGTAAGTCTTATGCCCGGCAGGAGGGGATATACATGAACAGGATAAAATATGCTGTGATCACGATACTTGCATTGATCCATCAGACAGTGGCTTATTTCATGGATAAAAGCATATTTACGGTTTCACCGTCCCAAAATATAACGGATTATATCATATGCAGGATCTGCGCATTTATTGCAGCCTGGTTCTTTTATCATATGTTATGGCAGCTTTTTATCGACAGCAACAGAAAGAACAATACGATCACAAGAGTGATCTTGTCTGCCCTTCCCTATCTTGCTGTCATCATCGTCGTTTCTGCCGTAAAGCTGCGCGGCGGATATTTAAGTAATGATGAAACCCTCATTTATCAGAACGCGGTCTCTTTGACTCATTATACATGGTTCTATTATATAACCACCTATTACTATATCATCAGCCTGATGCTGATCCCGCACATGTACGGACCGATATTTGTTAAGCTGGTGATCGAATATCTTGTTATCGGTTATGTGGTCCTGCGTGTTTCCGACTACTATAAGGCCAGGTCAAAAGATCCGCTTATTTCAAAGCCGGTCAGGATCGGCTATGGCAGCATGATATTGCTTCTTTTTCTTCTGTATCCGGTGATAGCTTACACGACGAGCGCCCACCGTCTTCCGATATACTTTCTCCTGTATCTGTTCATGATGGTAATGCTGCTGTTCGATAAGCTCGAAAAATCCACTCTGACTGTCTTAAAAGCCGTATTTCTTCTTATCCTGAACGCAATACTTACGCAATGGCGGACAGAAGGCATATATCTTGCGGTACTTGTTCCGATACTTATGTTCCTGACCTACAAAAATATCAGGTTGGGAAAGGACCGTACCGTCAGTCTGCGTAAAGGCATTTCGGCAGTCATCGTCATACTTTTAAGCATTCTCGTGCAGTATGTCGTTTCAATACCTCAGAACGGATTTATAGCAAAAGAAATGGCGGCCGCGGCAGACGACAGGATGAAGCCCTTCTATGCTTATACGATCACAAATATGTATCGGAACGGGCTTGATATGGATAAAAATGCCGGTGATCTTGCCATTGTTGACAGATATATATCCATGGAATCCCTTGATGCAATAAATGAATACTACGGGGATATAAATTACGAAGATGTATTGATACTGTATCAGCCGGGATTTATCGGAGTAAGGGAGAACGCCGGCGTTACGGAATACTATGATTTTGTAAATGCACTGAAAAGGATCTTCATAAACAATCCGCAGGTCTTCATCCGTACCAGGATAGGGGCTTTTAAATATGCCGCTCTTCCCTATCATATTGCATTTTCGGGTACCGATATACGATCGCTCACAAGCTTTGTGATAAGCATCATAAAGAGTGTATCCTACAACCTGTTCATACCCCTTGTGATCATACTTCTGCTTTTATTCTATTCGCTTATTAAAGGCAGATGGTTCTCGTTTTTTGTCATGGGCGGTCTTCTGGCACACTGGTTTATAGTATTTGTGCTCGCTCCGGCATCATACTTTAAGTATTATTTTCCTGTTTATATCACGGCCTACCTGTATCTTTTTCTCCTTATTATCGAACAGATATATAACAAGAAGCATCCGGTTAAGATCCGGATGCTTCAGTAAATCTTATCTTACCTGAACCGACCACGAACAGCCTCCGCCATTACCGTCAGTCGGTTTTAATTTAACATTGTATTTTCCTTTTTTATTTCCCGAAATATAGATCACATAATATCCACCACTCATGCCCTGTCTGACTCCCAGTCCCGGTTTGTTTACGGTCACCTGATATCTTCCGCTCAGGGTGCCGCTCTCTTTCGACACCACGCCGATCAGTCCCCCGGTGGCATTTCTACTGATCCATACTCTGTTTCCCGGTATAACACGACCATTTACAACATAGCCTGCCGTTATCCTCCTTATCTTACAGCAGGGCGTTATCCCATAGGTCGCACTTACTTTACTTCCGTCAGCAGCAGTCGCCGTAATAACGGCTTCTTTGTATTTTTTCTCCGCCGAATCATATTCGGATACGGAGCTCTCAGCCTTTGCGGTTCCGTTACCGGGATTCACCGATATCCACCCGGGATTACCTGACTTAAATGTAAACTTCTTTGACAGTGAATCGACCTTACCGTATCCCGTTTCAATTATCACATTAAGTTTCATTGTTTTCCCCTTGGCAAGCGACTGCGATCTGTTTGCGGGAGGCGCTATCCTTATGGCCGAAGGCGGATTTACGACACTAATCTTTACAGTTTTCTTAATGTTCGTCCCGTCTGCCGATGCGATAGTAACAGTTGCGTTTCCTGTAGAATTTCCCGTTGCCTCAACCCTGAACGATCCTTTCCCGGAAGAACTGTTCACCGTGACGTTTGAAATTCTCACAACACCCGGGTTGCTGCTCGTAACGCTTATACTCTTATTGTTGTTTGCGGTAATCCCGGAAGCCGAAAACTGTATATCTTCCGTAGTCGGAGACCCGAACGAATTTCTCACACGGAATATCCTCACAGAGCCGGTTGGGGACTGTATTTTTCTTATACTCTCACCTATTACCGTGAAGCTGAACGAACCGGATACACCCGAACCGTCTTTTGCGGTTGCTTTAACTGTATATAGGCCTTTCTTTGCGGTTTTTGATATCGATACGGCTCCCGAGGAAGGATTAACCTTAACTCCGCATGTCGAAGCTGTCACACCGCCAGGAAATGCCGTGATCTTCCATTCCAGTTTTTTTAATGCCGCATCCTTCGGGGCAAAATCCACAGTCGGGCTGAATCCTTTTCCCACTGCAAGCTTGCCGCCGGCCGGTCCTCCTACACTGATACCGGTAACAGACTGCTTTACGGTTACATTAATAATGCATGTTTTTGTACTTCCGTCTGACGCCGTCAGATAAACCCTGGTCTTCCCGGCTGCCTTTGCCGAAACAGTAAGTTTACTTCCGCTAAGCGTTGCTCCGGCTATTGCCGGATCCTCTGTTGATACGGTAACATTGCCTGCTGCCGTCAGATCTTTATTGTTGACATCCTTCACGCTCACGTCTATTCCCGCAGATCTTTGCCCGCTGAATAATGTACAGCTCTTTACGGACGCATTGATACTTTTTATTGACACACTGTTTTTTATGGTTATCGAAACCTTTCCCACAGCGGTGCTGCCATCGACTGCCTTAGCCTGCACGGTACATGATGTTGCTTTCGTATCCCCGGCAGCCTTCAACAGACCGTTATTGGTTATTGTTATCCCCGGGACATTTCCTGCGATCGTCCACTCTACTTTTTTATTTGCCGCATGATCCGGTTTTATTTCTGCCTCCATCTGAAGCTGTCCGCCCTTCAACACCGAACTCACACCGTTTAACGGCTTTACGGTGACAGAGCTTACCTTCGGCTTCAGCGTATATGTATATGATGCCGCAGGACCTGCCAGCTTATTCGTTTCATTAACGGCGATCGCTTTAAGCACTACCTTTGCCGCTCCCGTAAGAACGATCTTTGATCCTGAATACTTAACCGCACCATCGGAGATCCTGCCGTCTTTATATGATACATTAGTACCATCAACCGTATAATAGATCGAAGATCCCGGTATATCATTAAAATATACATCTACGGATGCCGCCGCGTATGTACCGGGCTGCAGGTTCCTTATCGTCGGCTTCGCGGGAGCCGACTCGGTATTTGTCAATTTCAGGATCCTGGCCAGATCAGGAGTTCCCTTGCCAAGTCCGGATGATACGCAGCCTGATGCCATCAGCTTCTTGAGATTCTCAACTCTCGCACTTCCGGTTCCCGTCACCTTACCGGTACTTAACAGGACAGCTGCAACACCGGTTACACACGGCGTTGCCTGTGATGTTCCGCTCATAGTGCAGTAAGAATCAGCACTGCCTTTAAATACAGAGCATATATTCACACCCGGACCGCTGAAATCAATTCCTCCGTAATTTGAGAAAAAGGCCTTTTTGTTGTCCTTATCTGCTGCCGCTATCGATATGGCTCCATCGCAGCCGGCAGGATATGCTACCGCATTTGTATTATCATTACCGGCCGCACACATCACCGCAACACCTTTATCATAAGCATGTTTAACGGCATTGTTTAACAGTCCGTTGTATGAAGGTCCTCCCAGACTCATATTGATCACATCAACCTTATGTTTATCAACCGCATCATAAATAGCGTTTATTATTCCCGAATCGTCCAGATAATATTCTCCTGTTGACGAATCAAGATAATTGACATTAAAAGTATATAGTTTCGCATTATATGCCACACCTAAGCCGCCCTTGCCGTTATTTCCAACCGCAGCAATAGCACCGGCAACATTACTCCCGTGGCCGTTCTGGTCCTCTTTTGCGTTACTGTTTTTTTCACAGCCAAAGGCACCCGAAAGATTAGCCTTGATGTCTTCATGGTTCTGATTTATGCCTGTATCTATGACCGCTACTTTAATACCGTTTCCCGTATATCCTGCCTGCCATGCAGACTTTGAATTGAGCATACTGTGATGCCACTGGTAAAATGTCCTGGTAGGATCCAGCAATGGATCATTCAGTGATATAACTGCTTCTTCGGCCGGATAGCCCGACTCATCCTCATATAAATACCGGTAAAAATTCGGCCAGGCTGTCGGAAGTGAACTGTATTCATCCGACGAAGCCATAATCGCATCCATAACCGTTGCCTTTTGATACTCCTCGTTTTCATTAAGATCAATGACGGCCAGCTCATTTTCATAATCTTCCAGGCTTCCGTTAAATGCATCCGCATAGTCCTCGGCTGTTTCAAGGCTTTCAGCATATACAAGGATCTGGCCCTCAACACAGTCGATACCTTCGATGATATCTTCCGTATCGGCGAGAAAATCCCTTAATTCTTCTTTGGAATCATCATTTTCGTTAATGGTATATTCATCCGGAAGCCCCGGAAACATCATTTCAGATACCGCATCCTCGCTGACCGAATTCTCCGAAACCCCGTCCGTTTCATTTTCAGCGGGCATATCCTCTTTTGCATCATTCCCGGAAACAGTATCTTCTGCACGGACAGTGGTGTCATCCTCTAAATAAATATCGTCCGCTTCGGCAGGAAATTCTTCCGGAAACATTTCAGTATAACAGGCATCTTCACTCTGTACCGCCTCTGTTTCATATAACTCCACGGCGCTGACATTCTGTACCAAGCACAGCGATAACGCCATAGTTATTGCCCATATACGTTTTGATCGTTTAAATATGCCCATGTCTTTCATCCTTTCATCTGTCTGTGTCCGGAGTTTTGTAAGCGGATCTTTTTCCCGGTCAAATTCATCAATACAGCTCTCTTCTGAAATTTATACTTAGTTCGGGCCATCCTTTTGCCTTGCCGTCTTCAATGAGCTTTTGTATATCGGCCGAAGTATCTGCCTCAAACACAGCCACTCTTCCGTCAAAACTCTTAAACCTTATATTATAAAGCTTTGCGGCTGCCTCAGCTTCTTCCTTATCCGCAAATACACCTATAAGCTCTCCATTTGTGATACTTTGGATATCACCCTGATGTGTATCCATGATCTGTCCGTCCATAGTTCTCGTCCGTGCTTTCCGTGAAATTGTGAAAAATACTACAGCGGCTGCAATGATCAGAGCCGCTGTAATCAACATAATTACCATATATTTCTTATCATGCATTCGCAAGTTCACACAGTTCCTTAAGCATCTTCGGAAGTTCCTGTTCCATGTTTTCATCGGAAAACTGACAGGTGCCCACCTTCTCATGGCCGCCGCCGTTATATTTCAGCATCAGATGTCCGACATTAACCTTACAGGTCCTGTTAAGGATGCTGTACCCTACAGCAGCCGAGCAGCCGTGTCCGCCGCGCCCGTTTACTATCCAAGCGGAGATATTCTGATCCGGATACATGCTGTAGATCATAAATCTGTTGCCTGTGTAGATAGGATCAACACCTCTAAGATCACTTATGATAACATTTCCCTCAGTACGTGTATGAGCCTTGACCATTTCCTTGAATTTCTGAGTCTGTTCCTCATATACCTCAATACGCTCCCTTACATCAGGCATTGCAAGTATTTCGGCTGTACTCTTATCCTTGCAGGCCACCATAAGCTTCTCCATGAGCTGGTAATTGGATACGGTAAACTGTCTCCAGCGTCCCAGACCGGTCCTGGGGTCCATAAGGAATCCCACAAGTATCCATCCCTTGGGATTCATTATCTCATCTATTGTCAGATTACCTGAATCTACCTTATCGACAGCTTCCATCATATCATCAAAGTTCGGAAATGTTTCCTTACCGCCGTAGTATTCATATATGATGCGGGCACATGAAGGTGTTATCCTGCTCTCGCCCTTGTATTTGCCGGCCAGCTCATTCCTCTCAAATTCACTGGAGTGATGATCGAACCACAATCCGCATCCTTCGACATAAGGTACGTTTGCAAGACAGTCATTCTCATTGATCTCAACAAGTCCGTCCTGAAGATCCTTGGGATGCGCAAACATCCAGTGATCCACCACTCCGGCAGCCAGAAGAAGCGCTCCGCAAGCCAAACCGTCAAAGTCAGATCTTGTAACCAATCTCATTGCCATTTAATCATTACCTCCCATTAATAGTTCAATGTATCATCTCTATTTTAAAATACAACACCATAATAAATCAAGCATATAATGATTTTTAAACCATCTTAGCGGAACATCAGACGGCCGCCGCAGTAATAACGGGCAAACTCATCCGAATCGATCATCGCACGAAACTGAAAAAGACCGCCCGCCCTTTTGCTGCTCATTATATCTCCGGCACACAGATAATACTTATTCCCGTCCGTTGAAGACTTATAATAATAGTAATCCGCATAATTACTGTAAGTTGATGCACCGTATTCCACCGGCACCATGAACGTTGGATAATTTTCATCGTAAGACATCTTCTTAATACAGATATCATTCGTATTATTATGATCCGTCTCGCCTCCGTCAATTCCCATATTCTGCTCGGGGATAAAGTCATTCAGCACCTGTTCCTCTCCCTGATCATCAATAAACCAGAAGCTGCCGTCCATTATGTATGCATCGGATCCAAGCATCACCATTTCGCTTCCGTAAATATTTTCAATATTTCTGTATTTAAAGCCATGACGTCCGTTATTTGCGACAAGGCATCCGGTACAGTAATCTATAGCCGATGTCTTACCTGTGAGCGAGGGATATGAAGCAACAACAGTTTCGCCCGCCCTTATATCAACCGGCTCTCCGTCAAAGGTTATCTCAATATGTTCATCGTCTGAGGATATCGAAATTATCTCACGGCAGCATCCGCCTTCAATAATGCCGTTCTCCTCTCCTTCATCCGTCTGTGCGTCCTCCGGTTTGGCAGCCCCGTTAGGCCCTCCGGATTTTTCCAACGCCGACCAGCCGTCTGTTGTATTCAGAAGAACTATCGAAGAGCCTTCTTCAAGCTTGTCGGTAGCCCAGAAACTGTTTACGACTATCCGGTTCGAACCTGCCATACTCTGAATGGCTATTCCCGTATTCCTGTTGTTATAATCCTTGTTCTGCGTATAATAATACAGATCCTGCTCACCCGCCATTACGGATGTTGAATCAAGGCATCCCGTCTCTACCATGAAAAGCTTCTGTATAGCCGAATACATGGTAAAACCGATCTCCCTGAAACCCATACCATTCTGATTGGCCATATTTCTTATATTTTCATATGAGATGTTTACGGAAGGATATACTCCGCTCCTGCTCCTGAGAATTCCATCCTCATCCGCTCCGAGATATGCCCCCACGTAAACATGATCCTTTTCTTCTCCGCCATCCAGAAATACAGGATCCGGAACATAACCATTGTGCATTACGCCGCTTATCCAGATCTGCTCGGTTTCTTCGTTTTGTACACGCTTCACATAGAACTTGGGGATCTCCACCATAACATTTCCGCCGGATCCGTCTGTTGCAAACCCCGGATCACCCTCGTAAGCAATGTTCAGAGCACCGTTCTCATCGTATGAAAGACAGCACAGTTTCATCTCGGACCAGGGATAGGCGCTGTCAAAATCATTGGTTCCTCCGCCTGCCCACTTATCATCTATCCGATAATCAAAATGCATACCCACGGCATCACCCAGACGCCTGCATACCGAAATGCCGTTGACCGGGGAAAATTCTATCCCGTACTCCGCATCCGGATCGCCGGGTATATCCCTGCTTCCGGGGTTGACCGTGACTCTGCCGCATATATCACCCTGCATGAAAATACCGGCTCCGTTATATATCGCCGGAGCATCTATATCAAGATCCTGCATATATGAACCGTTAACATACAGTTCCCATTTTCCGTCCTTATATGAAATGCTCTGTCCATTCGACAGATCGGGTAGTTTACACGCACTCGCACCGGAATCGCTGTAGCCCTGCAATATACTTCCATAATACATGACTATGCCTCTGCTGTCTGAAAACTTACGGTCACCTATTGATTCATCCGCATATGTCACACGACACTTAACCGCATCTTCCGGAATCTCCATCACGGAATATGCGCGGTTCCTCATCTCAATAGACCCCATCCTGCACAATACGTTCTCACCCTTATCGTCGGGATATAGGGGTTCTCCTTCTTCATCCCTTTCAATATACAGATCTTCTATATTTGTTATCTCACCGCTTGCATTCATGAACTGCCATATCGCACAGTTGATGTCACCGGTAAGGATGACCGAGCCCTTGGATTTATCCACTTCGACCCACTGTGTTGTCCGGCAGCCCTGATCATCCGTAAGTTCATCCCTTATCCCGTTAACCTTACCGATATCGTAAGTCTCTGAAGTGATATTTTCTCCCTTGAAAACAAGTTCCACATTCCTGGTAAACCCAACGACAGGTTCGATAGTAAATTCAACCGAATCACTGCTGACATGATAGAACGGATTGTTCACGGATATGTCATTATCATCATAGTCAGCCATACGTACGGCTTCATCGTATGACTTAAGAGCCTTCTCCTCATCCCCGAGTTCAGTATACCACTGTGCCAGCTGCATCTCTTCATCATATACATCATCCCGGTCAAGGCAGTAATACTCAAGCTGTTTAACTGCCTTCTTTATGTCTCCCTGAGCATAGAACTTATTGGCATACTCTATCATATGCTCCTTGTCATAAGTGATCGAATTACTCTTCTTGTGAATACCGAATACGACAATACCGCCGCATATGAGCAACCCTATGACGATCGAAATTATCGCGGATTTTAATCCGAAACCGTTAAATCTCATTACTTTGTTTCCTGCTTACTGTATATTTTTTTTATTCCCAAAATTGGCGATCGTATATCTGTACGCTTCGGGTAATCCCAGATCGTATGATCTTCCTTCAGGTTTAAATGCGTACATGCCGAACTTTTCCCGTACCTTATCAAGTGCCTCGGTAAGACCGATCTCATTCTGACTGCCTGTCCTGTCCGACTCTTTTATCATCACTGCCAGTTCATCATAGACCTCAGGTGTTAGTACATACTGTCCGAAAGTGGCATAATATTTCTTCTGTTTCTTTGCATTGATCACACCGAGATACTCTTCAGCATAATCATCGGTCGGCTTCTCTACCATGCTTTCAACCTTGAGCATCGTTTCAGCCGTATCATCCCATTGTCCGTACAGTATTCCGTAATGCACCACTCTTTCAAGCGGAACTTCTTCCACGCTGACAAGTGTCTTGCCGCATTCCATATAAGCATCGACGATCTGCTTTGAGCAGCTCACCGCTGCATCCGATTCGTAAATAAAATCGCCCAGGAGCAGCAATACCGGCGATCCGTCCGCAAACTGTTTCGTAAGATATACCGCATGACCGAAACCGCGTCTTACCGTCTGATATACAAAGGTGATATGCTGACGCATCTCTACTATTTTATCGGCATATTCCTGCCTGTCATTAGGAAGTTTTGACTTAAGTTCCGGACTTACCGGTGCAAACAGCTTATCATAATCATCCTGCTCATCCTCTCCGATTATAAGACATACTTCCTCAATACCTGCATCAAACAATTCTTCAAGCATTATGAATAGTGCCGGCTTAAGCATTCCATCCTTATCAACCACCGGCGAAAATCCTTTCTTCATAGCCTTGGTCGCGGGGAAGATCCTTGTCCCGTATCCCGCAAGAGGAATAACTGCCTTGCGTACCGACTGCCCGGGCTTAAGAGTAAGCGTAAATGAGGACATCCCCTTCCCCTCAAGATATTTCTGTAATCCGGCCACGCTCTCTTCGTCCCTGCACAAAAACTGTACGGAACCGTCTCCCTGTGAACCTACGCCCTTGGCACCGTAAATATACTTCCTTATCTCCTTATCTTCGATGACCGAATGAAGAACCGGGGCGATTAGTTCCGAACATGCCGGCATTACTTTCTCATCAAAGTTGGCCTGCCATTCATCCATGAGCGCACCAAGACCCGGCGCATCACCCTTCTCCAACATTTCCACGGCCTTCTCATTCATAAGCTTATTATCGGGACCGAGCGCTTCCTGAACTTTACTCTGGAGTTCATCCTCGGCGAAAGGATAGCAGCGGTTAAGATCCGCAAGTATCTTTATCGTATCCTTTGAAGCATTGAGATTTGCGATAACCCAGCGGAATGTTGAACCCACACTTAATTCTCTTGAATCTATCTCAACTCCGTCAAAATCCATAAGCACGGGCTTAACACCGTATGCACAGGCCTGATCCAGCCTGCCGCAGCGGGAAGGCGTCCTCTGCTCGCCCCTGAATGCAGCCTGCATTTCGCCCTTGACATTCATTCTGAGATTATATAACTGATTAAAAGCACGCGCCACCAGAACACAGATAGCTGCCGATGAAGACAGTCCGCTCTTTATGGGCAGATCCATCCCCGTAACGGTTATCCTGACGCCCTCAACCGAATAATTATCGTTTATATATGAAGCCACACCGGCTACATATGAGAAAAATCCACCCTGTTTTGCGACCTCAAGGAGCTTCCCTGTTTCCATCGGGCACTCAAGATATTCATCATGATATACAGGCAGCCTGCTCTCTACTATGAATCTGTCGCATCGCTCAACCGTTGCATATATACCCTGCTCAATACCCGTAACTACCGCCTGCCCCATGACGATCTCAGAGTTTACGGTACGATACATTCCCGCCCAGTCCGAATGCTCTCCGAACAGGCACAGCCTTCCCGGAACAAACAGATTAAGCTTCCTTCCTTTCGTTTCCATAAGATCCGATCCCCTTTCTATAATACAAGGCTCCGGTAATCCGGAGCCTTGACGTCACAAGCCGAATAAATAACTAAATTGATTAATCACGCGTGATTAATCCCACCCGCGCTAGTCAGACGCAGGCGGAATTAAATGTTTTATAATATGATCCTTACCTAGGTGCCTTAGCATTAGCTGCAACGGAAATAGAAGCGATAACTCCTGCAGGCTTGTCGTATACGATCCTGCCGTTAGCAACCTTCTTAGGCTTTACGATAACTACACGTCCGTCAGCAAACTGGATGATTATCGAATAATCGGTTCCTGCCGTGAAAATGCTACCCTTTATTGTGGTTTCACCCGCCGGGCCCATATCATTAAACGCGGCTACGATCGCAGCATTGGGACTTATCGCCTTAAGATAATTACTGATAGCTATTACAGTTGTCTTGGATACGGGCAAAACATTGGCATCACCCTGTGTGACCGCTGCAAGAAGTCCTATCAACGCATCTGTTATCGGCTGTCCGTTGGGTGTTGTGTATGTCGGTGCCGGTGCAGCCGGTGCCGGATTACTTGTGGCATTGGATGCAGCCTGAGATCCCGAATTGGAACCTGCAGCGAAAGCAGTCACTGTCATTGACACAACAAGAAGAGCAGCAGTAACAGCAGTTAAAATCCTCTTTTTCAACGTGCATTCCCCCCTTTCATAGAGTGCTTGTGACATTTTTTAGTTTGACTAAACGCAGTATAACACAAAATATTGTATTACGCAAAGACTAACTTTAATATTATCCGTTTATTGGTTGACTTCCTTATAAAACAGTTCTATGACAAGACGTCTCAGTGCTTCTTCATCGGGATGGAAATGCTCAAATCCGTCAGCCCCTACCTCGGTTTTTCCATCCATTGTATATATCGCATCATCATCAAAGGCGTAATCCACATATTCCGAAGCCATATATCCCATCGTATCAACGGTAAGATCGGTCACTATGTAATCCTTCAGATCGTTGTACAGACTGACCGGAAGCGTGATATTTTCCTTTGTCTTACTCCTCATCTGCCTTATAAATGCCTTAAGATATATCTTCTGCCTTGAAAGTCGCTGCCTCTGGCTTTCAAACACTTTTGTATCTCTGATATGGACAAAATCATATGCATCCTCGCCCTTAAGCGTCACCTCACTGCCCTGTGTCCATTTTTTATTGATAGATGTATAATCTTCAGGTATCGTTATTGTCACTCCGCCAACAGCATCATTTATCCCGGGGATAGCCTGATAATTTACCGACATATAAGCGTGTATGGGTATATCATACAAAAGTTTGCTCACGGCATCTCTTGTCAGTTCACAGCTGTATTCCCTGCCTCCGCCGAAAGCATGCTGTACGCTTATCTCCGCAGGAGCTATGACATCATCACCGTTCTCACCGATACCGACCATGACAACATCAACATCCGTATCCCTGTTGACCGCCAGCACCTTCATGGTCCTGTCTGTCGGATCGATTATCACAAGAAAAATACCGTCAGCCTGACCGCCGTCGGTGAGCTCATCATACTTCTTATCTCCGCCCTTATGTGCATTATCTATCCCAAGGACCAGGAATGTCCTGATCTCATCATTATATTCATATATCTTATCGTCAAGACTCACCCAGCCTTCCTGCCACTTTGATACATATTTTTCCTTAACAACGGAATCCGGCTGCTCAGTCATAGTAGGACCTTCCGTGCTTGCATTTTTCTGAAGTCTGTTACGCCCAAGGATCGTCACTATTTTCCCTGCCGCAATAAGAATGACTATCACGGCAAGTATGGAACCCAGTATTATCAGCATAGTCCTGAGTATGTATTCTCTTTTTGATATTCCCCTCCTTCTGCCCCTGTGCATATGCAGATACCTTAACCTTTCATTTCTTTCGGATGTCACTTAAAAGCCGTTCATACGGCAAAAGCCTGTCTTGTTCCGTATCAGCGCGTCTTTTCCATGATAAGTTTAGCCTGGACCAAAAACCTTCTGTCCTCCCGTTCCGTAACCCCTGTGGATAAAGTTATGATCCTGTCCGACGGCAACGGCCACTCATCCTTATCAAGCCTTCCGCCTATCCCGGCATATTCCTCTATGTTTGACAGATATATATGATACAGTTCATCATCCTGCGTGCCGTAAAATAAGATTATCAGCTTATCATCCGATTCATAGGCCGCAAAGGTTTTATACACCAGTATGCGGTCTTCCGTATATATGTAAATATATGGATACTTTGCAAAATAATCAGGATCACCAAACACCTTAAGATTCGAAAAGCCCTTATCATCACCGCTGTTATGGCCGTATATCACGGTCAGGTTATCGCTAAAATCTTTTGAATTCAGCATCTGTGTGAAAACTGAACCGTTTTCATCCGGCTCTCCGTCTGCATTGTGTGTTATATAATAGTTGACATCCTCACTGTTCTGCAGGATCGGTTCGTCTATACCAGCTTCCGGGATATACAGCCATGCGTAGATATCGGGATTTCTGCTCTTAAGCGAGGTTATATCGACATCCTTATCCTGCGGGATAAGCGCGTTCAGATCAGAATCCGTGCCGGGACCGGCCGGTGCATCCGTCATATCCGTTTCCGGATGTATGTTGTCTGCATTATCACTGTCCTCCGCGGCACCTGCATTTTCCCCGGACCCGTCTGTCAAAACCGTACCGGCACCGCCTCCGTCAAGCATACCTTTTTTATCCATATACATTAATACAGCCAGTGTCACGCATAATAATGTCGCTACGACAACCAAAACGATCAGCATGCCCGTGGACATGCCTTCTCCGTTACGTCTCCTGCTCACCTTAAATCTCCACTTTCTTCAGGATATTCATTCTATAATATGTGTTCGAATATTCCGTTATACAAGAATACCGGAAGTATACAACATTTTTTCAAGCCTGTCATCATATCCGTATTCTTCCGAAACCTTCTCATGCCCTCTTAACGCGATCTCCCTGCGGATTTCCGGTTTTTTAAGATAGAAGACTGCCTTGGCATACATATCCTCAATGCTTTCATACATGACCATTTCTCCGCCGTCAACAAAATTTTCGGCAAGCTCGGGCTGGTAATTTGACAATAAAAATCCACCCGCGCCCATTATATCAAGTGCCCTTAAGGGTATTCCCGATCGAATGCATCTCAGTGTCATGTTAAGATTGATGTCACTGCTTTTAAATATTTTGGGCATTTCCGAATCGTAATCGGCCGTTCCCATATATATAACCCTGTCAAGCAGATCGTTCTTCTCTCTTGAATACAGCCTGACATCGTAATGGTTTGACAATAGTTTAAGTGCCAGCAGCCTGTCTTCCCGCGTTATCTGCGCTGCCATCGCATATGAAAGTGCTTCGCGGCTTATATGAAGAACGTTGTCCTCACTGCCTGTTTTGGTCTGCTCCGGTTCTTTAATTCCGCCGTTATTTACAGAATGTGCTTCTCTATCCGTGGGATTCTCTGCCCGGTTCCCTGCGGGATTTTCTGTCCGGTTCTGCGCCCTGTACTCCATGGTCTTATCATAAACGACGCGGTTGATCTCATCCATCAGGGCATCCGTGAGCACATCATCTATCAGATAGTATCCGTATATCTTCGACTGGGCCTTCATGACCGCATCAAGATAACCCTTATGATAATCATCCATGATCCCCATTATGTTCATCATCTGAGAATCATACAGATTCCCGACAAAGCTCACCTGTGCACCATATTTCTTCCTCTCGGCTGCGCTTAAATATACACCGTCAAGCCGCCTTGTATTTACGGCAAGCGGAAGGTGATAAACATTATCAAATCCCTTATCCCTGTATCCCTGCACCTGCTCCCTGTCATACATGAACGCATAATTGCAAGGCAGTCCGAGTGTCCTCTCGATATCCGGTACATCAAGCGGTGCATCATAAGACCATGAGATATATTTTATACTGTGTAAATTGCAGCATTTGGCAACCAAAGGGAAAAAATTCGTACTGTACACCAGATCGTATTTACCGTCCGATAAGTACCCGTCAAATTCACGCACAAACTCATCATCATGATTCACATCCTTAAAACGGTGTTTTACCACAGTGTAAGTACATCCCTTTTTCTTAAAGGTATCCAATATATCGTTATGATTATAACTTCCCCATTCAAATATCAGAACGTTCATTTTGTATGCCTCTTACCAAATCAAACAACACCAAAAAGTTCCGTCACATCCACATCATCTATTATGCGTTCGGATCTTGACCCTGCATTTGATAACATCTTTTCAAGACTGTTTTCAAGAGCTACATCTATAAATCTGTCTGCGTCTATCCCTCGAAGTGTAAAGAAATAAAAGGGATTTTCATCAAACCTTAGTCCTATTCCATACATAACTGCCGCAACATGCTTACACATCATAGCCCAGTCCGGACACGAGCAGGCGAATGATATCTCTTTGGGAGTCGGAAACAGGCCACCGCCCTGCGTAAATATATCCTTTAGTTCCTCCGGGAATTCACCCTTCACCAGAGTCTCCAGACTTTCAATCTTTTTTGTGCAGCGGTCAATTATCTTCTGGCAGTTATCCTCATTCAATCTCCCAATCCTTATCTCAACCTTATACGGGGTTCTTCTTCTTCCCTGTACCTTAGCTTCAACTCTTCCCGGTGAAATCTGCAGATCGATCACTGCTCCGCTTCTTACATACCCCTTTCCTCTCTCAAGACGGCTGGCATAATCGGCGTATCTTTCAAGGTTTAAGCACCACGCCTGTCCCCACCAGCTTTCACAGATTGCTCCTCTTTTCGTTCTGCATAACGCAGGTTCATAGGTTTTGCCTTTTTTACCGGCACGTAAAACACTTTCTTTTGCCTTTAACTTAAGTTCTTCGGCACTTGGCTGCGAATATACCGTTTCATCATCCCAATATCTGCTCATTATTCATTACACCTTTCCGATCAGACTATTCTTCCAGTCTGAGAAGTTCGAACAGCTGCTCATCAGACATTTCTGTGAGCCATTTTTCACCTCCGCCCGCACCGATCACACTCTCTGCAAGCTCCTTCTTATCACTAAGCATCCTGTCAATCTTTTCTTCAATAGTTCCGGAAGAAATAAACTTATGGACTATCACCGACTTATTCTGCCCTATCCTGTATGCCCTGTCGGTCGCCTGATTCTCAACAGCCGGATTCCACCATCTGTCAAAATGGATCACATGATTTGCCGCAGTCAGATTAAGACCCGTTCCTCCTGCCTTAAGAGACAGGATCATAAACGGGATATATTCTTCCCCATTGAATTTATCAACAAGCTTCTGTCTTTTTGTTACGGGTACACTGCCATGTATAACAAGACCCTCTGACCCGAAAATGCTTTCAAGAAACTTCTTCAAAAAAGGAATGATCTCCTTATACTGCGTGAATACAAGAACCCTCTCCCTCTTCTCATACACAGTTTCGCAAATTGTCCTGATAAGCTCGAACTTTCCGCTCTCCTTGGGCAGATACGTTTCCTGTCCCAGATACTGGTCAGGATGGTTGCACAATTGCTTAAGCTTGGTTATGTAAGCAAGGACTATACCTCTTCGCTGTATTCCGTCTGCATTTTCAACCGCATACCTTAGATCATCCACCAGTTTTCTGTACAGAACCACCTGTTTTTGTGACAGTGTTACATACTCATTCTTCTCAACCTTATCGGGCAGATCCGATATGATCTTCTTATCAGATTTAAGACGTCGGAGTATAAATGGCGAGATCATATTTCTCAGCTTTTCATAGCCCCGGGGACTGTCCCCTATGCCTTTTGCAAAGGAGGCAAACTCATCGGATGTCCCAAGAAGGCCCTTGTTAAGAAAGTCAAACAAAGACCATAGATTGGTCAGGTCATTTTCTATAGGTGTACCCGTCATTATTATCTTATGCTTAGCCTTCAGCTTCTTTATTGCACGCGTCTGCTTGGCTCCTGGATTTTTGATCGCCTGGGCCTCATCAAGTATGACGTAATCAAAGGTTTCTTCCTGCAGCTTTTCCATACGAAGAGCCATTCCGTATGTTGTTATATTAAGAAACGAAGGATTAGCAAAATAGCAGTCTTCCAAAACCTTAGCCGAACTGCCATGCAGGATCTGTACCGAAAGTTTCGGGGTAAACCTGGCTGCCTCCCTGGTCCAGTTGCCAATAAGAGAGGCCGGTACAATAAGTAATACCCTTCCGTCCTTATTTGACTTGTAATACCATGCCAGAAAAGCCAATACCTGCAGCGTCTTACCAAGACCCATATCATCTGCAAGACACGCTCCGAATCCAAGTTTCTCCATATTGCACAGCCATCTGAAACCGGTTTCCTGATAGGATCTGAGTGTTGCATTTATTGTCTTCGGAACCGCTTCCTTCTTAATGGTTGCAGGCTGTCTTAGATTTTTAAGCAGCTCTCCAAGCCACTTTCCGTTTGTAATAAGAGGGCCTACATCTATATCCTCTTCTTCTCCTGCCGCCTCCTTCTTAAGAGCCTCGATCAGGGTGATCTCTCCCGTATTCCCCTCCATGGCATCAAGAAGCCTGTTGAGCCTTGCATGGTTAACCTCAACCCACCTGCCCTTAAGCATGGCAAGCCCCTCTGTTCCCTTAAGAAGACGCTCAATATCCGCTTTACTCAATTTTATACCGTTTACGGTAAGTGACGGAGTCATGCTTATAAGTGAATCAAATCCCATAAGTGCAGGTTTTGTATCCCCAAGAACCACCTGCATGTTTACGGTACTGCTTTTGTTTCTCCACCAGTTCGGAATCCTGCATACTATTCCGCATGCCTCAATCTGTTCTACTGTTTTCAGGAATTCATATGCGTCCGAGGTATCAAAATACAGTGGATGAAACAGCTCACCCGACTCAATACACCTTGACATCACGGGCGATATTTCAGCCACTTTCGACAAGCAGGAAAGAAGTTCAAGAAGTCTTTCCCTGTCCGATTTATATTCCTCAAGAGCATAGGACAGAGGCATATGTCTTACATTACCATCAGCATCCTTCGTCGAGTAAGTGGCCATAAACGCAAAAGGCCAGCTTGTATTCTTTGTCGTTTCTACAAGATGGAAAAATATCCTCTCGGGAATCCTTAAGTTCTGACATTTCTCCGTAAGGAACATCCTGACTGTCCCATCATAATTTTTCAGATCCTCGGAAAACACATTGGATATATGCATGTAAACAAGTGCTATCCAAGCTCTGTTGATATATTCCGTTCCTATCCCGAAAGGAACTGCACGCATCAGCTTATCATAAGAATCATCCGAAAGTTCCACCCTTGTCCACTCGCGTGCAACCTCAAGATCCGGCTGTGACGTAAGATCCGCAACGTAAGTTTCTGCCAATGTGTGCAGAAAACGCAAGGAAGGACTTTCGTTCCGCTCATGAGCCTTAAATCCGATCTTAAACAAAGCCCTGTATCTGTTCCTTACAAAATCATTCTTCAGCTCATTATAGTAACCGGCATCTTCCTCAGGTCTGTCTACACGGAATGATTCCTCGGTAAATATAAATGATAACGTATTATCCGTTGTCATATCTAAGTCTCCAATTCTTCTGCTGTTTTAAATAATATCAGGTCTTTGACATCACAGTAAAGCGCATGTGAAAGGGCTAATACCGTAGTGGCAGATGCTTTTCCGATATCTCTTTGACGCTGTTCAAACAATTGTATCTGACGTATGGGCACGCCGGACCTTAAAGACAGTTCTTTCTGTGATATACCAAGATTTTTTCTGAATCGTTTCAGGTTCGTATCCTGATAATACTCTCTGATCCTTAAGTCGATCTCATTAACAGATTTAGTAATGCCCATTTCATGAAAAATCCCATACATCTCACGGATATTAGAAGCAGATACTGCCCTGAATATGTAAGAATACGGAAATGCCCTCAGCCACTGGTAATAGGCAGCAGTCCAACCGCACCAGTATTCGGAACTCCTGTCTACATACATGATCTCATAGGAAGAGTCCATATCCGGATCACTTGAATTCACAACAAGCTTAGCTATCTCAGGCCCGGTTCTACCTGCCGAAAAAGAAGGATTTCCTCTCTCCATCTCTTTTGCGATCCCCGATATAATAAACCGATCAGCAAAATCATCCAAATTCATACCAAGTTCATTAACGGCATAATCAAACATATGTCCCATGATATTCTGAGATGATTCAAGATAAACATCATCGTATGCGTGCATCTCCATTCTTCATACCCTCTCTCATAATATCGATCATGTAAATATCATTGATCAAATCATCGGATGACTTTTCGGATCTGTATGCCTTTCTTGCCCTTATATCCCTCTCACTTTTTTTCGCGTAATATATTTCCGGTTCGGCTTCTTCATAGCCCTGAAATCTGATACTTTCAAATGCCCTCCTGCTCTTCAGCACTACCTCTACTCCCAATTCTCCCAAGTGCATGGCCGTTTTCAGCTTTCCAAGCGGAATGACATTCGATATGAAATCCTGAGCAAAGGTGAAGTAAGAGTCATCCGCCCTGTATCCCATTATAATATCGTACTCTGCCATATCAACACAGAAGTTCTTCTGAAGGTAATCCTTAGCTTCCTCTGAAATGCTCCCGTCCTGCCAATACGTACGATGTCTTGTCAATACGGCAAGCCAGTTCAGTATACTATATGGGTCTGCATTAAGATCTATGATACTTAGTCCGTCCGGATCCAATTCATATTTATTTGCATATCCGCCGGATCCTCTCCCACATGCCCACTCCTTGGCAAGTTCCATATTTCTCGTGCAATAAAATCCTCGGCCGTAATCATTGTTAAGCGCACCCTTTCCGTATTCCGGCATCTCTATTATTTTTTCGGATCCATGATATATTATTTCTTTCATACGTGCAAAATCCTTCAAAAAAACAATTATATCGCTGTGGCGATACAATTGTATTATATCATATCTGAATCATTATACAACTAGCCCCGAAGTTGTATATCGTTTAAATTAAGCATAAGCTTCCCATCATAGATCCTTACAGGGATATCGTCCTTAAAGGTATAGTCAACAGGATCCATATCTTCCTGGTCGAAAAAAAAGGTACGTACAAGATCCTTTTTATAATCTATTATCCAGTATTCCCTGACGCCCGAATTAGCGTACTTCCATAACTTAAGCACATAATCGTTAAGTTTGGACGAAGGAGATACTACCTCAATGATAAGATCCGGTGCTCCGAAAATAAAATGCTCCGTGATCTTGTTCCTGTCACAGACCACAAAGAGGTCGGGCTCAAGCATGGTCTTCTTATCCCTGTCGAGCTGCACATCCATAGGGGATACAAAAGTAACACATTTACCTTTATTCTTTTCAATATAGTTCCCGATCTGTCGTGAAAGAGAAGCTATGATCATCTGATGCGTGCTGGTCGGAGATGCCATGTCATAGAAGACACCGTCTATCAGTTCCACCCGTCTGTCATCGGGAAGAGCATAATAATCATCCAGCGTCATCTCTCCGTTGTTGGCCCGCTCATAATCAATGGTATCAAGAGCTGAAGTACCGTCCGTCCCACCGTAACCATACTGCATCCGAAGATCCGGCGATTCTGCAGCTATCTCCTCAAGCACATGCTTTATTCCAAGCGCTTCCTCGATCTCATAGAAGGTCTTGGGCCTTGGATTTTTTGTGGCTCCCGTAAGTACCTTCTTAACAGTACTCTCGGGAACTCCCGACTTTTCCGAAATGTCCTTGTAGGTCATTTCAAGCCGCTCCTTATAATAACGAAGCCTAGTCAACTGTCTTTCTCTCATCATCTGATCCATGTTATGCCTCCGGATTGTCTGCTATGAACGGTATTTCCGTCTTGACCACATATGGTTCTTTCGGCCCATTCAAATGGTCTTTCATGGTATCATGATACCATTTGTTCTATTGCTTTTCAAGCTCGTCAACTGCTTAAATCATTCTTCATTAGGCTCACCATAGTTTAAAAATCATGAATACCTTGGTATCTCCACCCTGTTATTAATACTGTACAGATACATTCGCTGCACTTCGGCGTTCATGTTCACGGGCCTGATAGTAAGGTCCGGATGCTGCCCGGCATAAACCCTGAACACTTCATCTGCAAAGCCCTGCCCCATTATCTCTACCTTTGCAAAGTCAAGAATGGCCTCCTTAAAAGAATCAAGCCGCAAACAGATACGCCTTGCCTGTGACCTTGCCACCGGATCTCTGTCAAGACATGCTTCAAATACAGGTATCCTTGTAACGATAAACCCCTCGTCTACATCAGCGTATGTATTGAACACTTCACCCGAATCCCTTTTCGTATCATTCTCTAGCTGCATAATGACCACCGTTCCCTTTTCAGACAGCTTCATGGCATATGCCAGAAGGTGTGACTTTACCACAGATGCATCCCCGGTATATCCGCTTCTTATCATTGTTCCCCCTGAAACAACAGCAAGCTTATCAAGAAGCCTCATTGTAAAAAAGATACCTTCACCTGTATGCCTTTCCGGTATTGATGTAAACTTCCCCTTATATAGTTCAGCAACTGCATCATCTGTTTTAGGGTCCTTAAACCCGAATTTTTTAAGCGTCTCTATTATATTTCTGAATATTCCGATACCGTCATCTGTAATACATATCCTGCTGTACAGATGATTCAACTGTGCGCAAACTCGCACCTTGCTTCCCCGAGAATGCTCGATCGCATTATTAAGCATCTCGGGAAGTGTATATCTCCATATCCTTCCGGCATTTTCATTCACATCAAGCATGGGAAGGATATCATCATATATCACACTGTCTTCCCTTTCTTCCAAAGCAATCAGATTATATGAAAAATCACAGGTCCGGAATTGAAGCAAATATCCGCATGCTTGACTGTCATCCCTTAAAATATGGTTCTCTGAAAGTTCCGCATTTAAATAGCGCTTCACACTTGTGGCAGATATTCCAAAAGCATCTGCCGTCTTACCAATTAGTGAAGCATCATCCTCATCTATCTTCCTTAGAAGGTAATTCTTTATCTCTCTTCGCTTGATCTCTGTGAATGACATAAACAATCCTCCCAGCAACTATAATGTAGCATTTCATAACTATAATATCATATATTTTAACTTTAATCTATCCTATACTTTCCAATACGCGCTTTCACTCCTCCCGAAATACACGCAGTATGCATTTATGTGATTGTATAGTATAATCAACCCATGAAAGTCATTTTTTACAGATACGGAAGTGTATATGAACCCGACATGCTCTCCGCTTTTAAGCAGGCGGGGCTAGATGTCGTCGAAATAGACCGGGAAATAACCGATAAGGATATCACAGATCAGGAGCGGATCAGGATCATGAGCTCTGCCATCGAAGAGCACAAGCCTGTCTTCGTTTACGGCGTAAATTATTATCCTGCCATTTCCGAGGTATGCAGGATATATAACGTTATCTACATAACGCAGACGGTTGATTCTCCGGTCTTCACTTTATTTGATAAATCAATTCAAAATCAGACCAACCGGATCCTCTTATTTGACAGGGCCCAGTATGATCTCTTTTCGGGATTCAATAAAGACGGAATCATCCATCTGCCGCTGGCTTCAGCTGTAAACAGATTTGATAAAGTCATAGCTTCGATAAATGATGATGACCGCGGGAGGTTTTCCGGCGATATTGCTTTCGTAGGCTCAACTTACCGGGAGAAGGATCCATATCTTAAACTTACAGGATTGTCGGATTATACAAAAGGATACATTGAAGCCCTGATTGAGGCTGCACTTAAGATATACGGTTATTATCCTGTCAAGGATGCATTGGAAGACAGGGTTATATCGGATATAAAAAAGGCTGCAGGGAACGATTTTCCGCACATTGAGGAAGCGGTAACGGATATGGATGCCTACGCGGTTTCACACCGCTATATAGGGTCTCATCTTGCGGTTGTCGAGCGGGAGCGGACACTTAAGCTTCTATCTGGATACTTCAACGTTCATCTGTATACGAGAAGCGATACTTCTGTGTTCCCGGGTGCCGTAAAAGCTTCTGCTTACGGTAAAGCAGCCGGTTACCCGGATTCAGCATATCCTTCCGGAGAATCAGACAATTCCGTTGCAGACAGAGAATCAGTTCCGGCACATAACAGAGGCCTCTTCCTCCACCCGGGTGTAAATACCCTCACCGAGATGCCCAAGGTCTTCAACCTGTCAAAGATAAACTTA
>JAFSZZ010000171.1 GCA_017458765.1 Lachnospiraceae bacterium
AGGTTCGGAGTATCTTCTTGACGGAATTGATGAAAACGGTGATATCCGTAAGGAAGCCGAGGAACTCGTACTGAATGATCTGCGGTCTCATTTCAGACCGGAATTTTTAAACCGTCTGGATGAAACGATAATGTTCAAGCCGCTCACCAGAGAGAACATCGGCGGGATAATAGGGCTGATGATAGATGATCTTAACAAGAGGCTTTCCGACAGGAATCTCACCGTTAAGCTGAGCGATGAGGCAGAGAAGTTTATAGCCGATAACGGCTACGATCCGGTTTACGGGGCGCGACCTCTTAAGCGTTACCTTCAGAAAACGGTCGAGACACTGAGTGCAAGGCTTATCCTGGCCGGAAATGTTAATGAAGGTGACACGATAAAGATAGATGTAAAAGACGGAGTCCTGACTGCTTTGGTATGAACTATTTTGTGCGAATGAGCAGCCTTACAAGGAGAGGAGTCATCAGAGCTGTGACCGTTATACCGATAGCGGCCTGCAGGAGATTATAGGGAAGATATGCGGCAGCGTCCGAAACAGCCTGTGACAGTATTGTCCGGCTTAACCGGTCGCTGCCGTATATTATGCTTATCACATCATAGGTGAAATAACCGAGGATCATCATGGCTTCACCGGCTGCACCTGCTATCGATACGTCCATGTATGAATAGTGGACGGTAAGGTATTTGCGGGCCAGCAGTTTGTATACAAACGCGGCAACGGTTGCCGACAGTGCTTTGATGATGAATGTGGCGGGAGCGATGGACGAATACCCGTTTATGAGATCCGCAAGAGCAGATCCCGCCCCGGCTGCAAGCGCACCCGGGATGGGGCCTAAGATCATCCCGCAGGAGAGCATAAAACCATCCCCCAGGTTGACGTATCCGTTCCCCGGAATGGGCAGCTTTATCAGCATCGTTGCTATACAGGTCAGCGTTGCGAGCAGAAGTATCCTCAGATTTTTTTCTGAATTTGTCAGATTGTTCATTTCTTATGTCCCGTGAGATATTTACCGGTTAAGTATACGATTAAATCATAACGAAATCAATATATACGGCCGAACAAGTTATGAATGTAATTGAGGCATATTTGTGTTATACTATAATATGTTTTTTTATGTTCTTCGATTTTGGCAAGGAGGCGGGTAATATTGAAGCTTGTTCATATCAAACAGATCAAGGGTTCACGGAGCTTATACGGCACATTTCTGTACATGACACTGCTTCCGCTGTTTATCTTCGGTATCGTGCTGATGATCTACAGTTCATACACACAGACACAGAATATAAGGAGCGAGGTCAGCGACAATTTAAGGAATGTCGGGATAGCGGTCCTGTCGGCATATGATGCCGGCTATGTAGGTGATTATAATGTCATAATAGTGGATGGCAGGGTGGAATTTTACAAGGGCGACACCTATCTGAGCAATAACTATACATTGCTTGACAGTATCAGTGAGGCTACCGATGTGGATATTTCCATGTTCTTTTACGATACCCGTGTACTGACTACCATCATGAATGACGATGGGGAGCGCTTTATAAACAAGGGAGCCAATGCCACCATACTCAAGACAGTTGTTGACGGCCGCACACCCAGCTTCTACAATAACGTTCTTATCGATAATGACAGGTATTTTGCATATTACATGCCTATCATGAGCAAGGACGGACTCACGTGCCTCGGTATGATAGGGACAGCCACTCCGGCTGCGGGCGTATCGAGGATGGTACGTATTTCGGTCATCAAAAACATACTGATAATGCTGCTTGCAATGCTCATCACGGCATGGTTCATCATGCATTTCACCTCGGGTATCATTGCGATAATCAAGAAGATCATGAAATTCTTGACGGAGATCGCTGACGGCAACCTCTCGACAGAGCTTGATCCCGTTGTTATATCAAGGCAGGATGAACTGGGGGAGATGGGCAGGCTTACAAATGTCCTTCGCGGTTCGCTTCGTAAGCTTATAGAGAGGGATGCCCTTACAGGAATATACAACAGGCGCTACGGGGGTAATAAACTCGCCGATCTTATCAATAAAGGGATACCGTATTCCGTTGCGATAGGTGATATTGATTTTTTCAAAAAATTCAATGACAAGTTCGGGCATGACTGCGGTGACGCGGTACTTATCGAGGTTGCAAGGACACTTAACGAGCATATGCGCGGATCGGGATTTGCCGCCAGATGGGGCGGTGAGGAATTCCTTCTTGTGTTCGAGAACGTAAGCGGAATGTCGGCGACCGTTGCGACGGAGAAGATACTTGATGCGGTCAGGGAGCATATGGTTGAGCATGACGGACAGCTGCATTCGGTGACCATGTCATTTGGAGTAACATCCGGTAACCCCACGCTGTCAATGGATGAGAATATAAACAATGCGGATGCGCGGTTATATCAGGCCAAGGAAACCGGAAGAAATCAGGTAATAGGAGAATAATGGGCAAGAGGTGGCACCGAAGGTGACGGAGTCCTGATGCCGGTATGAACCGGAGTGGAGGTAAAAATGATCAATCAGCATCGCGCAATATTTCAAAAATGGGCACCCACTGACTGCATAGAAGGCTTTTATGTTCGCCCCGGCATGTTTGACAGGCCGGGTGCCAATGCACTTGGGAACGGCGTGAGTTTCACTGTGTATTCGGTGAATGCAACGTCATGTACTTTATGTCTGTTCAAACACCGCAGCGCCGAACCGTTTGCGAGGATCAAATATCCCGATAACTATAAGATAGGCAAGGTATTCTCGATGTTCGTATTCAATATCGAGATCAATGAGATTGAATATGCCTATTGTTTTGACGGGCCCTATGATCCGGAAAAAGGCCTTCTGTTTGACAAGGAGCGTTTCATACTCGATCCTTATGCCCGCGCAGTGGCGGCTCAGAGCGTCTGGGGCAAGAAGATGGACGATGCGCAGTTCTATAAGGCGAGGGTGGTCCACAATGATTTTGACTGGGGTGATGAGAGGTCACCGCACATTAAGATGCAGGATCTGATAATCTATGAGCTGCATGTGCGCAACTTTACAATAGATCCGTCATCCGGTGTCAAACATCCCGGAACCTTCGAGGGCATAAGGGAGAAGATACCATATCTGGCAGATCTCGGCATTAACTGCGTTGAGCTCATGCCTGTGTTTGAATTTAATGAGATGCATAACGCGAGGGAAGTTGACGGCAGACAGCTGTATGAATGCTGGGGCTATAATTCAACCTGCTTCTTCGCTCCGAATACGGTTTACGCTACGACGGATGAGTACAATCATGAGGGCAACGAATTAAAGCGGCTCATCAGGAGTCTTCACGAGAATGGAATAGAAGTGATACTGGATGTTGTATTCAACCATACCGGCGAAGGAAATGAGAAGGGACCATTCTTCTCATTCAAGGGCCTTGATAATAACATATATTACATGCTGACACCGGACGGGCAATACTATAATTTCAGCGGATGCGGCAATACGCTTAACTGCAACCATCCCGTCGTTCAGCATCTTGTGCGTGAATGCTTAAGGTACTGGACGGTACATTACAGGGTGGACGGCTTCAGGTTCGACCTCGCGGCTATTCTGGGACGTAACGAAGACGGATCGCCCATGAGCAAGCCTCCGATCATCCAGAGTCTTGCCTTTGATCCGGTGCTTGGTGATACGAAACTTATTGCGGAGGCATGGGACGCTGCGGGTCTGTATCAGGTCGGCAAGTTCCCTAAATGGAACCGCTTTTCTGAATGGAACGGGATGTACAGGGATGATATGCGCCGTTTCCTTAAGGGAGACGACGGAATGGCACAGCTTGCCGCCACCAGGCTTACAGGTTCGAAGGATCTGTATCCCGATGATATCGGAAGCAGGAATGCATCGGTTAATTTCCTCACCTGCCACGACGGCTTTACATTATATGACCTTTACTCTTATAATGAGAAGCATAATGAATTAAACGGCTGGGACAATACTGACGGAGCTAATGACAATAACAGCTGGAACTGTGGTGTTGAGGGACAGACCGATGATCCGTCGATAGAGGCGTTAAGGCACCGTATGGTGATGAACGCCTGCGTTGCACTGATGATGAGCCGGGGTACACCCATGTTTTTTGCCGGTGATGAGTTCGGCAATACCCAGTACGGTAACAACAATGCCTATTGCCAGGACAATGAAGTGGCATGGCTTGACTGGAACGATAAGGAGAAGAACAGGGATATCTACGAACTGTTTAAGTTCATGATCGATTTCAGGAACGACCATGCGGTCATACGACGGGATATACATAAATGCTCCCGGAAGCTTCCACGTGTAAGCACTCATGGGTACACTCCGTGGATGGACGAGTACGGCTGGGATGCAAAGCAGGTCGGTGTTATGTACGCAGGCAGTACAGATGGTAAGGATGATATCGTATATGCATGTTTTAATTCCTATTGGGAACCGATAGAGATAACTCTTCCGGATATCCCCGGCAGGGATCACTGGATCAGAGTGGTGGATACGTATTCCGATGAGGTAATAAAGCGTCAGAGATTAACATCATTAAAATACACAATGGGTCCAAGGAGCGCGATAGTGCTTGAATTCAATGGAAGATAAGGGATGATGCTGATGAAGCATGAAGCGGACACACTGTCTGTTGAAAAGCAGGGAGAGAAAAAGAAAAAAAGACAGGAAAAGAAAAAGAAAAGAGTCTACAGAGGAGAGAGCGGTAATCTCCTCCGTATCTTTGCCGTATTTTTTGCCGTTGCGAGCATATGGGTAGGCTACATGCTCGTAAGGGAAACGGGCAATATTTCCGATTACAACAAGCAGCTCATCGATCTGCAGGATGATCATATCGATTACATCCAGGCTGCGAGATATTTAAGGACCGGATCGGACATACTTACCGAGACGGCCAGGAATTTTGTGGTGACCGGAAAATATGAATATCTCGAGAACTATTTCAGAGAGACCAATGAGGACAGGCACCGTGAGAAAGGAATGTCACTGCTCGAGGAACTGTATCCGCTGGCGGAGGCCTCCACTAAGATGTCCAAGGCCAAGAATGAATCGGACGAGCTTATGCAGAGCGAGATACATGCGATCGCACTTGTTTGTCTTGCGCAGGGATATTACGATAAGGATATCCCCGAGCAGATCCTCTATTATGAATTAGATCCGTATGAGGAATCATTAAAGGCTGACGAACAGATGGAGATGGCGCGCTCGGTAATGTTCAACCCCGCTTATGAGAGGATCAAGCAGAAGATATTTGAAAATACGGATGAGTTTGTTGACGAAGAGATAAAATATCTGAATGAGCGTTATTCCGTGATAGCCGGGTACCTTGATGCATCACTCAGGTATCAGAGGATATTCACATATGAATTTTCGGTGCTGCTGATAGCTACGATCCTTCTCTTCCTAAAGCAGCACAACATGAGCGTGATGCGCGGACATGAACTGCTTAAGCTCAATGCACAGCTGACCGCCCAGAAGGAAGAACTGGCTGATGCTGAGAAGAAGACAAGGGAAGCAAACAATGCGAAGAATCTCTTCCTTGCCAGGATGTCGGATGCGATAAGGACTCCCGTCAATAAGATAATAGGACTGGCGGATATCGCACAGCGAAATGCGGATGATAAAAAGCGGACGATCAATTTTCTTGAACAGATCGATTCGACGGCTCAGATACTGCTTGAACTTATAAATGATGTTCTTACGCTCGGACGGAGTGAGAACGGTATGGTCAAGATCCAGAACGGGCCGATCAACATGCTCAATTTTATCGAGAACTGTTCGAGCATAATAGCGAGTCAGATAAGTGACGCGGGTCTTATCTATATAAGGGATACGGGACTTATTCTCCATCCCAACATCATAAGTGATGACCTTCATTTAAGACAGGTAATACTTAATATAGTGGAAAATGCGATCAAGTTCACCCATAAGGGAGGAAGGATAACCTTCAGCGTTTATGAAGAACTGGAATCCGTAACCGATAAGAAAACAACCTATCGTTTCATCATCGAGGATACCGGTGTGGGAATGAGCGAGCAGTATCTGTCCCACATATTTGAGACATTTACCACAGAGCAGGATGATTCAAACGATGACGGGAGCCTCGGAGTCGGGATGAGCATAACCAAGCGTTATGTTGAACTGATGGGAGGCAGTATAGAGGTTGAAAGCGAACTCCAGAAGGGAACCAGGTTCACCGTTACGATGCCCCTGGAGATATATAAGTCTCCGGGCGATTCCGGCAGGGGAGATGAGGAATTAAGGCTTGCGGGAAGCCATATACTGGTCGCAGAGGATGACGAGGTGAGCATGGAGATAGCAAGGACCACCCTTGTTAATGAGGGTGCCGATGTTATCGCCGCCGAAAACGGACTTGTTGCCCTCACCCTGTTTAAGTCATCGGCGGAAAACAGCATAGATGCCATACTTATGGATGTTGCAATGCCTGTGCTCGACGGTATTTCGGTCACTAAGGAGATAAGGGCGATGAACAGGCAGGATGCACATACCGTTCCGATAATCGCGATGACAGCCGGCAACGATGAGGAGGATATAAATACCCTGTTCGATGCCGGAATGAATGATTATATAAGCAAACCCGTGGATATAACAATGCTGGTCAAGACGATGCTCGGCGCGATGCGCCGCAGTACGAATGAACTTGCCGAACGTCTTGAGAAGGCTCTGCAGGATGCAAATACGGATTCGCTCACCGGAGTCAAGAACAGGAACGCTTTTGAACTGTCGAGCGGACGTATAGATGTTGAGATAGAGAGCGGTGAAGAAGTTGATTTTGCTATCGTTATCTGCGATGTGAACGGGCTCAAGGATGTAAATGATAATCTGGGACATGATGAGGGCAACAAACTGCTCATCAATTCCTGCCGCCTTATCTGCCGCACATTTACACACAGTCCCGTGTTCAGGATAGGCGGAGACGAGTTTGTCGCGATCCTTCGCAATGATGATTATAAAAACAGGGATACACTGGTCGGCGGCCTGAAGAAACGTATGACAGCCGAAAACTATAACTCGATGGATATAGTGAACGTATCGTTCGCGATAGGAATGGCGGAATACGATCCGGCTCTCGATTCCGGCTGCAAGGATGTATTTAAGAGGGCAGACACCCTCATGTATGAACACAAGAAATCCATTAAAGGTGAAGGAAACATAAGATAAAGAGGAGAAAAAAGATGAGTAAGGAACTGGCGAAAACCTACGACCCCAAGGACATGGAGCCGCGAATTTACAAGAAGTGGCTCGACAAAAACTACTTCCACGCGGAAGTAGACAGGAGCAAAAAACCGTTTACGATAGTGATCCCGCCACCGAATATCACGGGACAGCTTCATATGGGTCATGCATTTGACAATACAATGCAGGATATCCTGATCCGTTTTAAGAGGATGCAGGGTTATAATGCCCTGTGGCAGCCGGGATGCGATCATGCGAGCATAGCTACCGAAGTTAAGATCATAGAAAAGCTCAGATCGGAAGGCATTGATAAGGAAGACCTTGGACGTGAAGGTTTTCTGAAGCGTGCGTGGGAATGGAAGGAAGAATACGGCGGAAGGATCGTTGAGCAGCTTAAGAAACTGGGCTCCTCATGTGACTGGGAGCGAGAGCGTTTTACGATGGATGAAGGCTGCAACAAGGCCGTCACGGAAGTTTTCGTTAATCTGTACAACAAAGGTCTTATCTATAAGGGCAACAGGATCGTAAACTGGTGTCCCGTATGTCAGACGACCATATCCGATGCCGAGGTTGAGCATGAGGAACAGGCAGGCCATTTCTGGCATATAAGATATCCCAAGGCGGGAACGAAGGAAGCCGATGCTATGCTTGAAGGCAGGAAGTGCGATGATCCCGATCCGGATAATTATGTTGTTGTTGCAACGACACGTCCCGAGACGATGCTGGGTGATACGGCTCTTGCGGTAAATCCCGATGATGACAGGTATTCCGCTATAGCAGGCAACACAGTTATCCTGCCGCTGATGAACAAGGATATCCCCGTTATCACCGATTCCTATGTGGATAAGGAATTCGGTACCGGTGTCGTTAAGATCACTCCGGCGCACGACCCCAATGACTTTGAGGTCGGTAAGCGTCACGATCTTGAAGTCATAAACATAATGAACGATGATGCCACCATCAATGAAAAGGGTGGAAAATATAAGGGAATGGAGAGGTACGAGGCAAGGAAGCAGGTGGTTGCGGACCTTGAAGCCCTCGGACTTCTCGTCAAGGTTGAAGATCATTCCCATAATGTGGGAACGCATGACCGCTGTGGCTGTACTATAGAGCCGATGGCCAAGGCGCAGTGGTTTGTGGCTATGGAAAAGCTTGCTGAGCCTGCCATAGAAGTACTTAAGGCAACGCGCGAGGGCAGGGATTGTAAGTACGGTTCGCTTCAGTTCGTACCGGAGAGGTTTGATAAGACGTACCTTCACTGGCTCGAAGGGATACGCGACTGGTGTATCTCAAGACAGCTCTGGTGGGGTCACAGGATCCCGGCATATTACTGCCGGGACTGCGGTGAGGTCATAGTTGCAAAGGAAGCGCCTACAGTATGCCCTAAGTGCGGTAAATCCCATCTTGAGCAGGATGAGGATGTGCTCGATACATGGTTCTCATCGGCACTCTGGCCGTTCTCGACTCTCGGCTGGCCGGAGAAGACCGAGGAGCTTGATTATTTCTATCCGACCGATGTACTGGTAACGGGTTATGATATCATCTTTTTCTGGGTAGTGCGCATGGTATTTTCGGGTATAGAACATACAGGACATTCACCCTTCCATACAGTACTCATACACGGTCTCGTAAGGGATTCGCAGGGCAGGAAAATGTCGAAGTCGCTTGGCAACGGCATAGATCCTCTTGAGATAATAGACAAATACGGAGCAGATGCTCTCCGTCTGATGCTCATGACGGGTAATGCGCCCGGCAACGATATGCGTTTCTATTATGAAAAGGTTGAGGCCTGCAGGAACTTTGCGAACAAGGTATGGAACGCATCGCGCTTCATAATGATGAACATTGAAAACAAGACGGTTACCAAACCGGATGATGCCGATCTTGAGCCTGTTGATAAATGGATCATCAGCAAGCTCAATACCGTGGTACGTGATGTTACCGACAACATGGAGAAGTATGAGCTCGGCATAGCCGTAGGCAAGATATATGATTTCATCTGGGATGAATTCTGTGACTGGTATATTGAAATGGTCAAGCCGAGGCTGTATAATTCAGAAGATACTGTGTCCCAGAACGCGGCATTATATACGCTTAAGTCGGTTCTCATTGACGCACTCAAGCTTCTGCATCCTTATATGCCGTTTATAACGGAGGAGATTTATTGTACTCTACAGTATAATGAAGGGATCAGTCCGGATCCTTCTGATGCTTCAAAGCCGGCAGGCTCTAAGGACACAGAGGCCGTGGACAGTATAATGATATCCTCATGGCCGGTTTATTCCGATGATAAAGCATACGATAAGGAAGAGAAGGCGATCGAGATCATTAAGGAAGCGGTCCGCGGCATAAGGAACGCAAGGACCGGAATGAACGTACCGCCGAGCAGGAAGGCGCATGTATTTATAGTAACTAAGGATCAGGATATACAGACGACCTTTAAGGAAGGCGAGCTTTTCTTCGCATCTCTTGCCTATGCTTCACAGGTATCGATACAGGCGGATAAGTCGGGCATAGCCGATGATGCGGTTTCTGTTGTAATTCCCGGAGCGGATATCTATATACCGTTCGCGGAATTGGTTGACATAAAACAGGAGATCGAACGTCTTAAGAAGGAAGAGGCAAGGCTTGAGGGTGAACTTAAGCGTGTTAACGGAATGCTTAACAACGAGAAGTTCATAAGCAAGGCTCCGGCGGCTAAGATAGAAGAAGAGAAGGCCAAGCTGGAAAAATATACTCAGATGATGACTCAGGTTCGCGAGCGGCTGGCGCAGCTTTCCTGATGAAACAGGGGACGGTTCCCCGTTCCGCTTAACAGTGAGGTATCAAAATGATCAATTTCGAGGATGAACTTAAGAAATTCCATCCCAGCATGGAAATAGAAGGTGTTGAGGCTGCCGTAAACAGCCATGACATGACGGATATGACGGACATATTCATGGCAATGATGAGGGAAAAGGCGGATGCGGCAATGCAGGCGCGTGTTGAAGGACAGGCACAGGCACAGGCTCAGATGAACCAGATAATGTATAATACACTTCCGTCGTAAGGGGTAATATATGAACTGTTATCAGTGCGGCAACCGCCTGTCCGGGGAGGATTTCTGTACAAGCTGCGGAGCGGATGTCGGAGTATATAAGAAAATACTGGCCATGTCCAACTATTATTATAATGACGGACTGGCAAGGGCAAATGTGCGCGATCTGTCGGGGGCGGTATTAAGCCTTAAGCAGTCGCTTCGGTACAACAAACGCAATACCGAGGCGCGTAATCTTTTGGGTCTTGTCTATTTTGAGATGGGTGAAGCGGTGCTTGCCTTGAGCGAATGGATAATAAGCAAGAATCTCCAGCCGTCCAGGAATATTGCGGATGAGTATATTTCCGCACTGCATTCATCTCCTACCAAGCTTGACAATATAGACCAGACACTCAAGAAATACAACCAGGCTCTTCAGTACTGCTATCAGGACAGCAAGGATCTTGCGATCATCCAGCTTAAGAAGGTACTGTCGATAAACAGGAATCTGATAAGCGGATACCAGCTTCTTGGTCTTCTGTACATATGTACCGGTGATTACGATAATGCCAAACGGACTCTGTTCAAGGCTCTTTCGATAGATGCCGGCAACACGACGGTGCTCGGATATATCAAGGAAGTAAACGACCTGATCCGCGAGCAGGAAGAGAAGACCGGCAAAAAAGTAAGCACGCTCCCCATGGAGACCATCAGTTACCAGAACGGTAACGAAGTTATAATACAGCCGGTATTCCAGAAGGAAAAGGTCGGATTTTCAAGCATAATAAATATAGTTATAGGACTTGTGGTCGGTGTTGCCATATGCTGGTTTCTGATCATGCCTGCACGAATGGCGGGTGTGACACAGACAAATGATGAGAAGTTCAAGGAAGTCAGCGAGCAGTTGGCGGCAGAACAGGCAGCGTCCCAGGAGACTGCGAAGCTTCTTGAAGATAAGCAGAACCAGATGGATGACCTGCAGCGGAAATATGATGATATCACAGGTGCTTCGGGCCGGAAGACGGAGCTTGATTATCTGATGACGGCAGCATCCGCGTATGTGACCGATCCGACCGATTCCATTACGATAATGGAAAACATGGATCATATAACGGAAGGTTACTTAAATGAAGCGGCGACGGAATCCTTCAGGACACTGTATGACAAGCTTAAGGAAGATGTAGGGACCCTGGCTGCGGATGAGTATATAGAAAATGCAAAGGCAGCGGTCAAGGCCAATGATTATGATACGGCTATAGAGGAATACACAAAGGCATGGCTGCTTGACAAGACGAATTCGGACGTGCTGATGAACCTTGCACACTGTTACAGACAGTCGGGAGATACCGGCAAGGCGGACGAACTGTATCAGCAGGTCATAGATACATTTCCCGATACCCAGAATGCAATGGATGCCGCAGACTACATCACCGAAGAGAGGTAGAGCACTTAACGAGGTTTTTTCGAGTTTAGTGCGAACCCTGCAAGTACACTTGACGAGGTATTATCGAGTTTAGTGCACCCTCTAACGGGCGAACCCCAGCATTATATAAGTTGATGCACTGGCGGCCGCAAAGCCGTAAACGATGGCAGCGAACAGACGGAATCTCAGATGGTGCCGGTCCTTAACGGCATCGGCAAAAATACCCAGGAAAACAGCTTCGACTGTTATTATCAGCGCTATGTAACGAAAGTTCATGGCGCTGTAATTATCTGATCCGAGAGCAAAACTTAAATATGATCCCAGAAGTGACAGGTACAGGATGCCGAACAGAAGCTTATGCTCGAAGGCCATTTCGTATTTTCCTTTCCTGTCAAAGACTATGAGTACTGTAGCGATCAGGGAGATCACTGCAAGGATAAGCGCCATCACGAAAAGTATAACAGCGAACAGGGTGATGCTGTGGGATTCAAGCGACAGGTTGGCATCATCGAACAGCGATGTTTTGAACAGTGATACGAACACATTATATTCATCATACGCATCCCCGTTTGAGATCATCGCCGGGAAAACACTGTGGATCCTAAGATCAAACAGTCTTGCGGCCATAGAAACGTTAAGCTGCTCTCCGACAGGCGGGATGTAGTTAAACGGCATATCATATTTTATCATATTCCGGATTTCCCACCATATTCCGAGAGGAAATACAATTATCCCGAATACGAGGTATTGCAGTATATATCTGCGGATATTCTGCTTATCCTTTATGAGTTTCAGCAGAAAAAGTGCCGCAACGGCAGGAGCGACGGTGCCGCCCGAGAGCTTTGCCATCATGGACAGACCTATGGCAAGTGCCAGCAGTATGATGAGTTTATACGATGGAGAGGCATACCACAGGATGACCAGATAAACCGCAAGCGCCGCAAGAACAAGGCTTAGTGCATCATTATTGATACTTCCCGACATGATGGTCAGTGCTGGATGAAAACATACTATGAGCAGAGCGGTACGTACCCCCCATTCCTTTAATTTAATTTCCCTGCATATGAAAAAGGTCAGTATCGTTACTGAACAAATGTAGAAAAGAGTGAGCAGCTGGACATTTTCCTGGACCTGACGGTAGGCGAGCTGAAAATGGGCACAGAAACGCATCCACAGTCCGGCCAGTATATGATGGAGAGGGGGCTGGAAAAAAGCCCACTTTTCCCTCGGATCACCTGACGGGAGCGACAGATTGTTATAAATATATTCGATATAACCCGCGTGACCCTCGCCGGTCCCGAAATCAATTACGTCATGCTGTCTTGTCCAGATGGCGGTATAGAGTATATAGGATGTCCGGAATATTATGCCGCAAAGGAGGATGAGTGCCGGTTCTGTTATGTAAACCATACGCCGGAATGTGAACAGTACAATGAAAACCGACAGAAGGAAGAACATGTACTGCGGCTTTCTGAGCGTTTCGGCAGTCGTATCCATGCAGAATGCGAGAAAAAGTATGAGAGCCGTCATAAGAATGAAAGGCCTGAATGAGAAACTTCGGTTATTTTCCATGAGATCTCTCCGATCATGAGAGTTTTTTGTTTACAGACAGTATATCATAATTAACAATAAAATCGTAAATTATGCCTTATTTTTTGATTTGTGTTTGCCAAATAGCCGTGATAAACTTTATATGGCGTAAGAAAGAACACAACGGGAGGCTGTTTATGGGCGGAATATTCGGTGTAGTATCTAAGAAAGACTGCGTACTCGATCTGTTTTTCGGAACGGATTATCATTCGCATTTGGGAACCAGAAGGGCCGGTATGGCGATGTATGGCAACAGGGGATTTGACCGTGCGATCCATAATATCCAGAATTCACCCTTTAGAACGAAGTTTGAGAGGGATGTTACGGAATTCAACGGTAATATCGGTATAGGCTGTATTTCCGATTATGAACCCCAGCCTCTGCTCATCCAGTCACATCTTGGCAGTTATGCCATTACCACTGTATGTAAGATCAATAATATAGATGAACTTGTAAAAGAAGCCTACAATGTCGGCCGTACCCAGTTCCTTGAGATGAGCGGGAGCAATATTAACCCCACAGAACTGGTGGCTTCGCTCATAAATCAGAAGGATACGATAGAAGAAGGGATATCCTACGCACTTGAGAAGATCGACGGATCCCTTACGCTTCTTGTCATGACTGAGAAGGGCATCTACGCGGGACGTGATCTGTACGGGAGAACGCCGCTCATGATAGCGAAGAAGGAGGATGAATCCTACTGTATCGCTTTTGAGAGTTTTTCATATATAAATCTGGGATATAAGACGGTCAAGGAGTTGGGGCCGGGTGAGATCGTATATGTTACGGCAGACGGATATGAGACGTTAAGGGAAGCACAGTATACGATGAAGATCTGTACCTTCCTCTGGATATATTACGGTTATCCTACTTCTACCTATGAAGATGTAAACGTGGAAGAGATGCGCTATCGCTGCGGTCAGGCCCTTGCTAAGAGAGACAATGTAAGGCCGGATCTGGTTGCGGGCGTTCCCGATTCCGGAACGGCTCATGCCATAGGTTATGCCAACGCTTCCGGGATCCCGTTTTCAAGGCCTTTCATTAAATATACCCCCACATGGCCGCGTTCATTCATGCCTACGGATCAGAACCAGCGCAATCTCATAGCCAGGATGAAGCTTATCCCTGTCGACAAGCTTATCAGGAACAGATCGCTCCTTCTTATAGATGATTCGATAGTCAGGGGCACGCAGTTAAGGGAAACTACCGAGTTCTTATACAAGAGCGGAGCGGGCGAAGTGCACATAAGGCCCGCATGTCCTCCGCTGCTTCACGGCTGCCGGTTCCTTAATTTCTCGCGCTCCAATTCGGAATACGAGCTTATCACACGCCGCATAATAAGGGAGCGTGAGGGTGATGACGTTTCGGATGAACTGCTGAAGGATTATGCAGACCCCGACAGTACGAATTATAAGGAAATGGTTGAGGGTATCAGAAAACAGCTTAACTTCACGTCGCTTCGTTTCCACCGTCTTGACGATATGGTCGAGTCGGTAGGGCTTCCCAAGGAAAAGCTGTGCACATACTGCTGGGACAAACAGGGCGATTGCAGGAAATGTTCATCCTGTACCGGATGTAAATAAGGATATCATGGGAATACTGTATGATGCGCGAAAATTAAAGGCTCTGGAATTCCTTACGCAGCTGTGTGAGTATGCGGGCAAGGATGACGTTTTTGCACAGGAACTGTGGACGGAGTTCTTAAGTGACGGCGACCTGTATGAGGAATTCGTATATTATGCGGATAACCATACCTTCTGCGATGAGATGAAGATAAGCGGATATTCAATGTCCGACCTCTATGTCTGGCAGGTGGACAGGTATAATATCGTGCGTGAACTCGGGAAAAATCCGACCGCGTGCAACAAGGAGACGCTGGTGTTAAACGCATTCCGCGAGATGGCCAACATGAAGCGCGATCCGGAAGAATATGTGAAGCGCATAGAATCGGGGAAAGGCAATGACAGACTGTAAATGTCTGAAATTGAAGATATTAAACAGAAAATATACAAATAATATACAATAAGAACAATAATTAATAAAATATTTGACATATAATCAGAAAAATTCTGAAAATAGTGTTGACAAACGACAATTGATATGATATTCTTTATTCAAGATAAATGAATAGATGATCATCCCGGTCATTACAGAGTCTAATGTGAATCGGATATGAAAATTGGAAAACTACCATTGAGGGTAAAGAAGATCACAGTTGAGATCTGACGGAAGTGATGGCAGGGGATAAGACGAATATCTGTAGTAAGAGAGGTATGGTCCATTGACACAATCGGAGTAGGAGACCATGATGTCAGGTGTAACGGCATCATGGTCTCCCTTGTTTTTTCATATATAAAAATGCAACGTTGTGCTTGCACATAAAAGGCTTGTTCTATAAAATTATATAAAAGAAAAAAGGAGACCGGCCCATGAATGACAATCTAAAACAGGTAACCAACCCTTATCTTCCGCCTTATGAGTATATCCCCGATGGAGAGCCGTATGTGTTCGGAGACAGGGTATATGTATACGGATCGCATGATAAATTTGGCGGTGATGTTTATTGTGAACTTGATTACGTGACCTGGTCGGCACCGGTAAACGATCTGGGCAGCTGGCGATATGAGGGCATTATATATAAGAAAAAACAGGATCCGTCAAATGCATCTCTCCAGGGTAATCTGTACGCACCCGATGTGACGGTCGGTCCGGACGGAAGGTATTATCTGTTCTATTCGTTAAGCAGCAGGAGCCACGTTGCGGTTGCGGTCTGTGATGAACCGGCCGGAGAATTCAGATTCCATGGATATGTTCATTATAAGGATGGAACGGTGCTCGGTGAACGTGAGGGTGACGAGCAGCAGTTTGATCCCGGCGTTCTGACGGAAGGTGACAGGACATATCTGTACACGGGATTCTGCGATGCAAACAATCCCAACAAGCACGGTGCGATGATGACCGTGCTTGACAGCGATATGCTCACCATACTTGAGGAGCCCGTATTTATCGCGCCCTCCGAATACTATGCAAGGGGAACGAAATACGAAGGCCATGCTTTCTTCGAAGCTCCGTCGATACGTGTTATAAGAGATAAGTATTATTTCATATATTCATCAATAGTGAATCACGAGCTCTGCTATGCGATAGGGGATTCGCCGAAGGGACCCTTTGAATACGGCGGTGTCATAGTCTCCAATGCCGATCTGGGAATAGATTCCTATAAGGAAGCGGATATGCCGTGTGCTCCCTATGCCAATAATCACGGAAGTGTTGTCCGTATAGGAGATGACTGGTATATCTTCTACCACAGACATACGAATGCGCATAATTACAGCCGTCAGGGCTGCCTTGAAAAACTGACGATATGTGAGGATGGGAGCATACCTCAGGTTGAGATCACTTCATGCGGTGGTGTTAAGCCGCTTAAGGGAAGCGGTGTGTATCCTGCATATCTTGCCTGCAATCTGTATGTTGACGGCTTAAAGCCGGAAGATGTCCGCTCACTGTCAGAAGGCGGTGACCGCTTCATGCTCGTGCCGTGGACAGGCTGGCTTCCGGATATATACCCGAAGATAACGCAGGATCATTCCGATGTGACTCCGGATGAATATGTTAAGATCGCTAAGCCTGAAGAAATAGATGACAATTCGGGTCTTGATAAGGATATACACAGTTTTATCACGAACATGAAAAACGGAGCCGTGGCCGGCTTTAAATACTTTGACCTTAGGGGACTTAAAAAGATAGCGATAAGGACCAAGGGATACGGACGGGGAAAGATCGAGGTTTATGCGGCCTTAAAGGATGATCCGAAGAACAGGAGGCTTATAGGCAGCATTCCGGTATCCTCGACCAATGCATACAAGAGGGATGAATGCAGTATAAGCACAGATGGGGAGAACGGTATAAAGGACGGAATTTACGCACTTTACTTTAAATTTTCAGGTGAGAGTAATCTGAATTTCCTTGATTTTGAACTCATCATCTGATCTGTCATATACCGACAGGTTTTTGTGCCTGAGAAGGAGGATAACTTAGATATCCATGAATGTGGGGAAGATCATTAAATCGTTTATATGTATGGGAGGAATAGCGGCGATTATTGTTGCCGGTATACCTAATGGTTTACATAATGCAGACGCATCGGAACTGACCATGAACGGTGTCGCAAGGAATGCCGCGTCGGCAGAGAACGCCGATGCAGCATCAAAAAATGCTGTGGTTAATGTACTGGCGGAAGAATCTGTGGAACCTGAGGACAATCCGGAGATTTCGGTTGACATAACTGCACGAGATGATGGCTATTCCGCTGTTCTTTATGATAATACCAACGGACTTCCGACTGCAGAGGCCAATGCGATAGAATCTACCCGGGACGGCTTTATATGGATAGGCAGTTACAGTGGTCTTATACGATATGACGGTAATACCTTCGAACGTATCGATTCCACGACGGGTATAGCAAGTGTCGTGAGTCTTTACGCGGACAGTAAGGATCGTTTATGGATAGGTACCAACGACAGCGGTGTCGCTCTTATGGAGAAGGGGAGCCTTAAGATGTTTACCAAGGCCGATGGGCTTATGTCCTCATCGATCCGTTCCATAACCGAGGATGAAGAAGGCAATATCTATATAGCGACTACCCATGGTCTTGCGAAGGTGGATCCTGCACTTAAGTTAAGCCTTGTGGATGAGCCTCAGATAAATGACGAATACATCAGATCCTTAAAACGCGGAGAAAATGATATCATCTACGGTGTTACGGCAGATGGTGACATCTTTACCATGAAGGGTGGCAAGCTTACGGCCTTCTACAACGGAACCAGGCTTGGTATTGAGGATGTTTATTCGATCTTCCCGGATCCTGCAGATTACGGTCTTGTTTATATTGGGACGAAGGGATCCGGGATATATCATATCAATCTTGGCAAGGGCTCGGTGGGATCCAAGCCGATCGATGTTTTCCCGCTTCAGTATATAAATTCCATGGAATATGCCGGAGACATGCTGTGGATACTTGCGGATAACGGTTTGGGAGTCATAAAGGACGGTCGTTTCTTGCGAATAGAGCATCTGCCGATGAACAGTTCCGTCGAGTGTATGATCACGGACTATCAGGGGAACATGTGGATGACTTCCTCGAAGCAGGGAGTTATGAAGATAGTTCCTAACAGATTCGCAAATATATTCGACAGATACGGGCTTGATGAGACTGTTGTCAATACGACCTGTGTATATAATAACTGCCTGTTAATAGGAACAAAAAGCCAGGGACTTACGGTGATCGGACCCACCGGAAGGGTGCTTGACGAGTATCCCGTTATCGCTGCCGCAGGTGCCGGCGGGGAAGAGATACCGGGGAATGACCTTATTAAGATGCTCGAAGGCTGCAGGATTAGATCGATAATAAAGGACAGTGATAACAGTCTGTGGATATCCACTTACAGTGATAATGCACTTCTTAAGCTCCATAAGGGCAGGGTAGTAAGATTTGATGAGAAGAGCGGCATGCCAAGCAACAGGGTAAGGACGGTCTGCGAGTTGAGTGACGGATCCGTAATGGCAGCCTGCTCCGGTGGGATGGCTGTTATCAGGGATGACAGGGTAGCCACGGTATATGATGAGGCTGCCGGGCTCAGTAATACGGAGATACTGACTGTTGCCGAGGGTGTTGACGGAGAGATGCTGCTTGGTACGGACGGTGACGGCATATATGCGATCAGCGATAATAAGACAGTGAGGTATGGTATAGAAGCGGGGCTTTCTTCCGAGGTCATCATGCGTATCAGGAAGGATAAGTACCGCGATATCTACTGGATA
>JAFSZZ010000018.1 GCA_017458765.1 Lachnospiraceae bacterium
GCATCAATGCTGCTTGAGTCCATTTCCGAGACCGCCGGCGCACCGGAAGTCGGGCTTGCCGGCATTTTAAGACCGGAAGTCCTGATACTTTCGGTTGTTATAATGGTGCTGCTGGTTATTCTCGGCATGGTGATAATGTGGGCAAGGCGTATACGTAACGCAAGCAAGCGCCTTAAGAAGGCCAACGAGGAGATCATAGGGATAACAGAGCACAGGCAGCAGAACTTCGACGTAATAGGGATACTTGCAAGGGATTATTCATCTGTTTACAAGGTGGATCTTAATACTGAAGATATACAGTCCTTCCGTATAGAGAATACCGTTGACAGCAGTTACAGCGATATGATAAGGCTCGGGGCGAGATTTTCCGAAGTATTCAACCAGTATGTCCGCGACTATGTATATGAAGACGATAAACAGAAGATGTATGATGAGATCATGATCCCGGTCATACGAAAGAAATTAAGGGCGCGCAACTCTTATGCGGTACGTTACAGGAAGATCACAAACGACAGTGAAACCCGTTACTTTGAATTCAGGGTATCGGCTGCTGATATGGATGTTGACGGCAAGGTAAACAGTGTTGTCATTGCCTTCATCGACTGCAATGATGAGATCCTGCATGAAATGGAATATATGAAGAGCCTTGAGAAGACCCTTAAGAGTGACGCCGTCATAACAGGTCTGACAGGGGACTTTGACTGGGTTGCTTATGTTACTGCCATGGAAGATAAGGACGGGGCTTCGGTAACCACATATCGTATCGGTGATATGTTTAAGAAGCATTTCGTTGACTGGGAGAACGAGAAGAACTTTAATGAGATGATAGAAAAACTGGCGAATACGCTTGTTTATCAGGATGACCGTAAGCTGTTCATAAAGGAGACCAATAAGAACCATATCCGCAGACATCTTATGAAGGAAGTTGCTCATTATGTTAATTTCCGTCTGGATAATGAGGGAACACTCGAGTATTACCAGCTTAAGTTTGTTGCAGATGTTACAGACGGCAAGCTGTTTGGTTTTATTCTTGGCTTCCACAGCGTTGATGACGAGATCAGGCGCGAGAGGGAGGAACAGATGAGACTTGAGCAGATGGTCGAGGAACGTACCGCACAGCTCGAGGAAAAGAATATCTCACTGAACCGAATGAACAATGATATTATCGAGCTTATGGGTAATGTTGTTGAAGGAAGGGATGAGGAGAGCGGACAGCATGTACGCAGAGTGAAGGACTTTACGAATATTCTGGCGACTCAGGTTATGAACGATTATCCCGAATACGGTCTTACGCAGGAGACGGTTGATATCATAACTTCAGCGAGCGCACTTCATGATGTCGGTAAGATAACGATACCTGACAGCATACTTTTAAAGCCCGGAAGGCTTACGAGCGAAGAATTCGATATAATGAAGACACATACGGTAAACGGTTGTCTGATCCTTGAGAAAATGCCTGCCGACTGGGATGAAAATTATATGAAGATCAGTATGGAAATATGCAGGCATCATCATGAAAAATATGACGGCAAGGGCTACCCGGATGCTCTGAGCGGGGATAATATCCCGATATCGGCTCAGATAGTTTCCGTGGCGGACTGCTATGATGCGCTTGTTTCAAAGAGAGTATATAAGGATGCATTCAGCTGTGATGAGGCTTTCAGGATGATACGTGACGGTGAGTGCGGTACGTTTAATCCAAAGCTCATGGATTGCTTTGCGTTTTGTAAGGATAAATTTGAGGCTCAGGTCAGCATGACCAACAGTGCAGGGAATAATGGGTAATGAACGTTCATATATCGCGATCGATCTTAAGTCTTTTTATGCATCGGTTGAATGTATCGACCTGGGACTTGATCCTCTTAATGCAAAGCTTGTGGTGGCTGATGAGTCAAGGACCGATAAGACGATCTGCCTTGCGGTATCACCCGCTCTTAAAGCGTACGGCATACCGGGAAGGGCAAGACTTTTTGAAGTGAAGAGTGCTGTTATGAAAGCAGGGATCAAAGATCTTGTTATCGCAGTGCCCCGCATGTCGAGATATATCGAAGTAAGTACTCACATATATAATATATATCTTAAATATATAGCGCCCGAGGACATCCACGTCTATTCCGTTGACGAGGTTTTTATGGATGTTACCGATTATCTCAAAACCTATGATAAAACTCCCCACGAACTTGCAGTAACCATAATACGAGAAGTACTTGATAAAACAGGGATAACCGCAACCTGCGGCATAGGTACAAATCTTTATCTTAGCAAGATCGCAATGGATATTGTCGCAAAGCACACACAGGCTGATGCAGACGGGGTAAGGATAGCTGAACTTGATGAAAACAGATACAGACGTCTTCTGTGGGGCCACAGGCCGATCACGGATTTTTGGCGTGTCGGAGCAGGAACTGCAAGGAAGCTTGAACAGTACGGAATGCATACGATGGGGGATGTTGCAAGATGTTCCGTAGGAGAACCCGGTGAATATCATAACGAAGAACTTTTATATAAGCTGTTCGGAGTTAATGCCGAGCTGCTCATAGATCATGCATGGGGATGGGAACCTTGTACGATCGAGGCAATAAAATCATATAAACCCGAATATAATTCAGTGGGGAACGGACAGGTCCTCCAGTCACCCTATGATTATGAGAAGGGAAGACTGATAGTCTGGGAGATGACAGATCTTCTAGTGCTCGATCTTGTTGATAAGGGACTAAAAACGGATCAGATAGTCCTGACTGTCGGATATGACATAGAAAATCTGAAAGATTCCGAAAGAGCACAGGCTTACAAAGGAGAAAAGCATAAAGACCGTTACGGACGCGAGGTTCCGAAACATGCACACGGTACTGCGAATCTCAAAGGCTTCAGCTCATCCACCCGGGAGATTACGGATGCCGTGTTGAAACTATATGATGAGATCATTGACAGGGAACTGCTGATAAGGCGCGTATATATCACCGCAAATCATGTGAAGGATGAAAATGCTCAGGATGAGGAAACGGAGTACGAGCAGCTTGATCTGTTTACGGATCCTAAAGGTCTTAACAGAGATGAAGAGGATAGACTGCTGAAAAAGGAGAAGGATATCCAGCATGCAGTTCTTGATATCAAAAAAAAATACGGAAAGAATGCAATACTTAAAGGTACGAATTTTATGGAAGGAGCCATGACCAGGTCGCGCAATGCCCAGATCGGCGGACATAAGGCCTGAACGGAAAAGTTATGGAGGATTATTCTGATATCATAAATATGCCGCATCACGTTTCAAAGACGCATCCGCAGATGTCAATGATGAACAGGGCGGCACAGTTTTCTCCTTTTGCGGCGCTGACGGGATATGAATCGGCAATTAAGGATACGGAAGAGGAAAACGTGATAATGAGACTTAGTGAAGAACACGGAGAGATCTTTACGGAGGATGCATAGTCCTGTTTTACCTTGATATACATTTATGTTATAATGTGAAATACGGTTAAAAGTATATACAAAAACAATATTTTGATCGGAGGTATATTTTATGGAAGCGATTTTTTCGGCAGGTTTTGCAGTGGTAATAGTACTTCTTATTATCATAGTATTTAAAAGTCTGTGTATAGTGCCTCAGGCAAGTGCTTACATAGTTGAGACACTCGGTAAATACAAGACTACTCTTGGTGCGGGGCTTAACCTTATGTTTCCCTTTATAGACAGGGTTGTCAAGAAGGTATCACTTAAGGAGCAGGTTGCGGATTTTGAGCCTCAGCCCGTTATCACCAAGGATAATGTTACCATGATGGTTGATTCGGTGGTTTTTTTTCAGGTATTTGACGCAAGGCTCTTTACATACGGTGTTGAGCGTCCGATTGCGGCTATCGAGAATCTGTCGGCCACTACTCTTCGTAATATAATAGGCAGCATGACATTGGATGAAACACTTACGTCAAGGGACAGCATCAATGCACAGATCACATCGATCCTGGATGAAGCGACCGACAAATGGGGCATAAAGGTCAATCGTGTAGAGGTAAAGAACATACAGCCGCCGCGTTCGATACAGGATGCGATGGAGAAGCAGATGAGGGCCGAACGTGAGAAGAGAGAGGCGATCCTTACTGCAGAAGGTAAGAAACAATCGGCCATAACGCTTGCGGAAGGCGAGAAACAGGCCGCAATCTTAAGAGCAGAGGCCGTCAAGGAGCAGCGTATCCGTGAGGCAGAAGGTGAAGCGGAGGCATTACTTGCGGTACAGCGCGCAAGAGCCGAAGGTATAAGGCTTATTAACGATGCGCATCCTTCGACACAGTATCTGCAGCTTAAGTCATTTGAAACTGCGGAAAAGATGGCTGACGGTCAGGCGACCAAGATAATAGTTCCTTCGGATATCGCCAATCTGTCGGGAACACTTACAGCACTTTCGGAAACAGTCAAAACAGGTAATCCGGTGCATCCTGCTCAGGGTCATGCCGTACAGGCTCCAAAAAGTGCGGCACCGAAGCCTCCGGCACCTAAGCAGACTGCCGGTATAATAGACAGGATCATAGGCGATTGATATGGGAAACATGATAGCCACTATGTCGATGATGATATGGGTTTTTGTGGTTGCGGTCATTGTACTTACGACGGTCAAAAGAATGAAACGCATGCCCGGGAAGAGAGTCAACGATGACAGGTTTTATGCTTCAACGGAGCAGATGTATTCTTCGAATAAGAAGACTGCGAACAGGGCCGGAAGTAATACGCGCGCTACGGCAAACAATAAGGATGAAGGTATTATCCTTAAGGATGACCGGAATAATGACTGGCTCGCGATGCAGCTTAGAGAAGAAGCCAAGGCAAGAGTCCGCGTTAGCGACATGTTTCAGATGAAGATAGAGCATTCCAATAAATGCGATGCTGAATTCATAAGACGTTTCCATGAATCGAACTGTGATGCAAACGGAATAGATACCGGCGCCTCAAAAGGTACAAAAAACAGTGTAAAAAAGAGATAAATCCGTTTGACAAGCCGGATGTTTAGTGTTAAGATACTTGAGTATGCCGCTTGGTGGGGTTATAAATGTGATGCTTATTTTCACTACCGAAGCCAGCGAGTAATTCAGACAGGAGGTGCCCTATGTACGCGATTATTGCAACGGGCGGTAAGCAGTATAAGGTATCCGAAGGCGATGTGATCAAGGTTGAGAAGCTTGGTGCGCAGGCCGGAGAGAGCGTTACCTTTGATAATGTACTTGCCGTCAGTGATGATAAGCTCAAGGTAGGAAGCGACGTGGCAAATGCAAGCGTCAGCGCTACAGTAGTTGAGAACGGACGCGGTAAGAAGGTTATCGTATACCGTTACAAGAGGAAGAGCGGATATCATAAGAAGAACGGTCACAGGCAAGCATACACACAGGTTAAGATCGACAAGATCAATGCTTAAGGTTCTAAGATGATAACGGCTGAGGTTACAAGGAAGCAGGGAAGATACTATTCCTTTTCATGCAGCGGTCATGCGGAGTATGATGATCCCGGGAAGGATATAGTATGTTCGGCAGTATCGATGTTGGTGATAAATACCGCCAATGCGATAGATAAATTTACGGATACGGGGATAGAGGGATCCGATAAGGATGATATAAGCTGGTATTTCCCCGGTGAACCGGATGATAAAGCACAACTGCTTATGGATGCGATGCTCCTTGGCCTTGAAGAGATCGAAAAAAAATACGGAAATGATTATTTAAGACTTATGATCAAGGAGGTGTAGAAATGTTTGAATTAAACCTTCAATATTTCGCTCATAAGAAGGGAGTAGGTTCCACGAAGAACGGTCGTGATTCCGAAGCCAAGAGACTGGGAGCGAAGAGGGCTGACGGACAGTTCGTCAAGGCAGGAAATATCTTATACAGGCAGCGTGGTACCAAGATCCATCCCGGCATCAATGTGGGACGCGGCGGTGATGATACATTATTTGCATTAGTTGACGGTGTTCTCAGATTCGAGAGAAAGGGAAGAGACAAGAAGCAGGCTTCTGTATATCCCGTAGAAGAGTAATTACCCGGGCTCTAAACCAATAGTTTAGAGCCCGTATTTTTTAGGAGCGGATTTAATGTTTGCAGACAGGGCTAAAATTTTCGTTAAAAGCGGTAAGGGCGGTGACGGTCATGTTTCGTTCAGAAGAGAAAAATATGTACCGGACGGCGGCCCGGACGGAGGAGACGGCGGTAAGGGCGGCGATGTCATTGTTGAAGTCGATAAGGGACTTAACACATTAACGCCCTTCAGGCATGTTCGTAAGTATTGTGCGGGTGACGGAGAAAACGGCGGAAAGCGTAACTGCCGGGGGAAGAACGGCAATGATATCGTGATCAAGGTTCCCGAAGGGACCGTGCTCAAGGAAGAAGAATCCGGAAAAGTCATAATCGACATGTCGGGAGACAATAAGAGAGTGGTGCTTCTTAAGGGCGGGCGCGGAGGCTGCGGTAACCAGCATTATGCAACGCCAAAGATGCAGGCACCAAAGTATGCGCAGCCGGGGCAGCCTGCCATCGAGCTTAATATAGCGATGGAGCTTAAGGTTATTGCGGATGTGGGACTTATCGGGTTCCCGAATGTCGGTAAATCAACATTACTGTCAAGGGTTTCCAATGCCAGACCCGAGATAGCCAATTATCATTTTACGACAATAAATCCTCATTTAGGTGTTGTTGATATTGATGATATTAAGAGCTTTGTCATTGCCGATATTCCCGGACTTATCGAAGGAGCATCGCAGGGAGCGGGTTTGGGGCATGATTTTCTTCGACATATTGAGCGTACCCGTGTTATGATACATATTGTGGATGCGGCTTCAACGGAAGGACGGGATCCTATAGAAGACGTATATGCTATAAACAGGGAGTTGGAACGGTATAACGCGGAACTTGCGAAACGTCCTCAGGTTATAGCGGCAAATAAGACTGATGCGATCTGTGTCACTGACAACGGAGAAGATCCGGTGGACAGGCTTAAGAAAGAATTTGAACCCAAGGGTTTTAAGGTGTTTCCGATATCAGCCGTAAGCGGCAAGGGTGTAAGGGAAATGCTGTATTATGTGAGGTCTGTCCTTGATGAGATGGACGATAAGCCGGTTGTTTTTGAACAGGAATATGATGTTAATTCAAAAATCGCGGCAAATCTTCCGTATACGGTTGAATATGATCAGGATGAAAAGGTATACAGAATAGAAGGTCCGAGAATAGAGAAGATGCTTGGATATACCAATCTCGATTCCGAGAAGGGATTTACATTTTTCCAGAATTTCATGAAGGATAACGGCATACTTGACGAACTGAGGTCTCTCGGGATACAGGACGGAGATACCGTAAGGATATACGGGCATGCCTTTGAATTTTATGAATAAATAAAGGACATTACATAGAGTCCATAATTGTCCATATATATATAAGGAGATATTTGATGACCAGTAAACAGAGAGCATATTTAAAAGGACTTGCATCCAATATGGATCCTGTCGTACACATAGGAAAGGCCAGTGCTTCACCGGAGGTGGTAAGTTCGGTTGAAGAGGCTCTTAATGCAAGGGAACTCATTAAACTCGGTGTATTAAAGAACTGTGCGGACGATCCCCGCGAAATAGCCGGGATCATAGCGGAACGAACACATTCGGCGGTTGTGCAGGTCATCGGAAAAAAAATAGTACTGTATAAGCCAAACAAAGACAAACCCGTAATAAAGCTGCCGCTTGATTAGATAAGGCCGGGATAAAAGAATTGAAAAAGAACGAAAACAGAAAAAAAAGGACCGGTATAATCGGAGGGACCTTCAATCCCGTGCATATAGGACATCTTATACTTGCAGAGAATGCTTATGATTCACTGGGGCTTGATAAGGTTATCTTTATGCCTACGGGAAAGTCATATCTTAAGGATCCGTCGAAGATACTTCCGTCACAGGCAAGGATAGAACTTTTAAATGCCGCTGTCAGCGGTAATGATCATTTCAGTGTTTCGGAATATGAGACTAAAAAAATCGGAAATACTTATACGTTCGAGACTCTCATGGAACTTAATTTAATAGATGAGAATGAAGAACTGTATTTCATAATCGGTGAGGATTCCGTTTACAATATCGAATCATGGAGAGAACCGAAGCTGATATTTGAGAACTGTGTACTTGTAGTGGCTCCCAGGGACCATGAGCCTGATGAAAAGCTTTTTGCGATAAAAGCGCATCTTGAGGAGACTTACAATGCGAGGATAGAACTGCTTGATGCTCCTGATATAGATATATCGTCAAGTATGATCAGGGAGCGGATAAAGAAGGGTAAAAGCATAAGATATTACGTTCCCGAAGCGGTGGAAAAGATCATATATGAGCACGGATATTACAGATAATGTCAGACTATATTGAATACGACGAAAAACAGATTTATTCCTTATATGATAAGATGGAAGAGAAGCTCGGACATCACAGGTATATACATTCGGTCGGAGTTGCAGGCACAGCCGTGTCCCTGGCCATGAAATACGGAGAGAATATATACAAGGCACAGATCGCAGGGATACTTCATGACTGTGCAAAATGTTATGATGATGAAGAGCTGGTCAGACTTTGCCGCAAGAAGGAAATTGAGGTGACTGATTTTGAGGAAAAACACGGTTTCCTGCTTCATGCCAAATACGGCGCATATCTGGCGGAGAATAAGTACGGTATAAGGGATGAGGATATCTTAAATGCTATCAGATGGCATAC
>JAFSZZ010000172.1 GCA_017458765.1 Lachnospiraceae bacterium
GTTCTTGGTACCGCTCTTCATGAACCGGCACTTGACTATACCGAAACCGATGTTAAGAAGGAAGGTTTTAAGGTAAACGTAGATGCACCCGATGTATGTCCCAGATATATAGGCCATTATGTATATGATGTAAAGATCGCACCGTCTCCCGCGTGGATGCGTCGCCGTCTTGCTCTTATCGGTCAGACACCGATTTCGAATCTGGTTGACATAACTAATTATATCCTTAATGAGCTCGGACAGCCGATGCATGCTTTTGACTATGCTTATCTTGAAGGAGATCAGATCAACGTAAGGCGTGCAAATGACGGAGAGAAGATAGTAACACTTGATGAAAAGGAACTCACGCTTACGAATAATAACCTTGTTATCTGCGACGGAGTGAAGCCGGTCGCACTTGCGGGCATAATGGGCGGACTCAATTCCGAGATACTTGATACTACGAACGAAGTACTGTTTGAAGCCGCAAAATTCGCAAGAGACAATATCAGGAAGAGTTCAAGGGCTCTGGGGAAAACATCCGATTCATCCGCAAGATTTTCAAAGGGAGTGGATGAATATACTACCGTGATGGCTATGAAGAGAGCACTTCATCTTATAGAGGAACTTGACTGCGGAAAGGTAAGCTCAACTCATGTCGATACAAATACCGGCAATTCGATAGAACCTTCCGAACTTAAAGTCAGTGTGAAAAAAGTGAACGGAGTCCTCGGGATAGAGGTACCCACAGATGATATATTAAGGATACTCAAGGGACTGAATTTTGATCCGAAGTTAAACGGGGATGAACTTACCCTTATGGTGCCGGCTTACCGTGAGGATATGGAATCATATCAGGATGTGGCCGAAGAAGTTATAAGGATGTACGGATACGATCATGTTGTCCCGACGTTCATGCCTACGGCTGAGGTTACACTCGGAGGATATGATCTTGAGCAGAAGACCGAACTTAAGATAAAACGCGCATTATGTGCGGCAGGAGCGAGCGAAGGAATACACTATTCGTTCTTCTCGCCTGCCTGCTTTGACCTTATAAGGCTTGAAAAGGATGCGCCGGAGAGAAATGCGATAAGGATATTAAATCCCATAAACGAGGACCTGTCCCTTATGAGGACTACGCTCGCACCGCAGATGATCCAGGCTATGCAGCGTAATCAGAAGAGGGGCATACTTTCGGGACGTATCTATGAGATAGGTAATATCTTTGTTCCGAAGTCACTTCCTCTTACCGAATATCCGGATGAACTTGAGACCGTATGTATAGGGTGTTTCGGAGAGGAGGAGAGCTTCTTTACGATCAAGGGACTGACAGAAGTCATTGCCGATACGTTGGGGATAGAGTTTGAATACGAAGCATGCGAGAAGACCTTCCTTCATCCGTACAGGACCGCAAAGATCTTTTGCAACGGAGAGGAGATAGGTTATCTCGGACAGGTCATGTATGAACTTATAGATGAACTGGATATGAGGGTGGACTCGTATGTGGCTGAACTGTCCTTATACAAGCTTAAGAAGTATTACGGCAGGGAGCAGACTTTTACACCGCTTCCGAAATTCCAGGAGGAAAAGAGGGATCTGTGCCTCGTGATGAAGAAGAATATCACCTGTGCCCAGATCGAGAAGGAGATAAAGAACAGCTGTGAATATATAACGGATGTTGAACTTTTTGATGTCTATGAGGGCGCACAGCTTGGAGATAAGAAGAGTATGGCATTTTCGGTAGTCTATACACCCGGGGATGAAGAATTCAGCGCTAAGACGATAGACGGGTTTGTGAATGCTCTTCTTGAAGATCTTAAGAATAAATATGATGTAACATTAAGGAGCTGACGGAGAAAAAATGGAAAACAGGAATTCATGGGAAAACTACACGGCAAGGCAGCTTAAGGAAGCAGAGGAGTTTTCGGCGGATTATATTGATTTTATCAGCAGCTGCAAAACCGAAAGGGAATGTGTCGATGAGATAGTAAGGGAAGCGGAAGATGCCGGTTTCGTTGAACTAAATACACTTATTAACGGAAAGAAGAAAATAAAAACGGGTGATAAGGTATATGCCGTATGGATGAACAAGACGGTAGCTCTGTTTAAGATAGGCAAGACTCCCATGAGCGAGGGAATGAACATACTGGGTGCCCATATAGATTCCCCGAGGATGGATATCAAACAGAATCCGCTGTATGAGGATGGCGGACTTGCATATCTTGATACGCATTATTACGGTGGTGTCAAGAAGTACCAGTGGGTAACCATCCCTCTCGCACTTCATGGTGTTATAGTAAAAAAAGACGGAACGACTGTTATTGTTAATATCGGCGAAAATGATGACGATCCGGTTTTCTTCGTATCGGATCTTCTCATACATCTTGCGCAGGAGCAGATGGACAAAAAGGGTGCCAAGGTGGTAGAGGGAGAAGCTCTGGATATTATCGTGGGCAACCGGCCGCTCGTTATAAAGAACAGGGGAAAGGCAGCTGCGGAGGATGACAGGAAGGGCAAGGATAAGGTTAAGAACAACATCCTTGAAATACTTAAGAAAACGTATGATATTGATGAAGAGGATTTCCTTTCGGCAGAACTTGAGGTAGTACCGGCAGGAAGGGCAAGGGAAGCGGGACTTGACAGGAGCATGATCTTAGGCTACGGACAGGATGACAGGGTATGCGCATATCCGTCATTACGTGCGATCCTTGAAGCCGGAGAAGTTAAAAAGACCGCATGCTGTATCCTCGTGGATAAAGAAGAGATAGGAAGCGTCGGTGCAACCGGTATGAAGTCGAGATTCTTTGAGAACTGCGTTGCCGAGATCATGTCGATGATGGGAAGTTATTCCGAACTGGCGCTGAGAAGATGCCTCGCATCATCATGTATGTTGAGTTCGGATGTAAGTGCAGGCTTCGATCCGACTTATGCATCCGCATTCGATAAGAAGAACGTATGTTATCTCGGGAACGGCGTCGTGTTCAACAAATTTACCGGTTCTCGCGGTAAGTCCGGCTCCAATGATGCAAATGCGGAATACATAGCATATCTTCGCGATATACTCGATAAGGACAAGGTCAATTATCAGACCGCGGAACTGGGCAAGGTAGATCAGGGCGGCGGCGGAACCATAGCATATATCCTTGCTCTGTATGGGATGAACGTGATCGACTCCGGTGTTGCGGTACTTAATATGCATGCTCCGTGGGAATGTGTGAGCAAGGCCGATCTGTATGAAGCGAAGCGCTGTTACATGGCATTCTTGAAGGGTGAAGGGATCTGATGGCTGATACGGGGCTTAAAACATCCGATTTCTATTTTGACCTCCCGAAAGAGCTGATAGCTCAGGACCCCATCAGTGACAGATCCGCCTCGAGACTGCTGCTGCTTGATAAGGATACGGGCAGGATATCCCATGATATCTTTAAAAATATCGGAAGTTATCTTAAAAAAGGCGACTGCCTGGTATTAAATAACACCAAAGTAATACCGGCAAGACTGCTTGGTGTCAAGGAAGATACGGGCGCTCATGCAGAGATATTTCTGTTAAAGAGAAGGGAAGATGATATCTGGGAAGCGCTTGTAAAGCCCGGCAGAAAGTTAAGGCCGGGAGCAAGGGTGGTCTTCGGTGACGGACTTTTAAAATGTGAGATAGTGGATGTTGTGGACGAGGGTAACAGGCTTGTAAAGTTTTTCTATGACGGCATCTTTGATGAGATACTCGATAGACTGGGCGAAATACCGCTTCCTCCGTATATAACTCACAAGCTTAAGGATAAGGACAGATATCAGACCGTATATGCAAAATACGACGGATCTGCAGCAGCGCCTACGGCAGGACTGCATTTCACGAAGGAATTGCTTAAGGAGCTGGAAGATAAGGGGATAGATATCGCATATGTCACGCTTCATGTGGGGCTGGGTACTTTCCGGCCCGTAAAGGTTGATAATATACTTGAACATCATATGCATTCCGAGATGTATATGATAAGCGCGGAGGCAGCACAGAAGATAAACAGGGCAAGGGATAACGGGAACCGCATAATCTGTGTCGGGACCACGAGCTGCAGGACGATAGAGAGCGCCGCGGATGAGAACGGAAGGCTTAGCGCCGGAAGCGGTGAAACGGATATATTCATATATCCGGGTTACAGATTCAAGGTACTTGACTGCCTTATTACCAATTTTCATCTGCCGGAATCAACTCTTGTAATGCTTGTGAGTGCTCTTGCGGGAAGAGAAAACGTACTTAACGCCTACAGAGAGGCGATAAAGGAGAAATACAGGTTTTTCAGTTTCGGAGACGCCATGTTCATAAGTTAGGAACTATATGACGTTTCTCATTCAGGGGGCATTATATAATAAAGGAGGAGGCAGCCATATGGAGGAAAAGAGAAAGAGCAGAAGGATGGTGCTCAATGCGCATCTTGTAATGAAGAAGGTCGGTGAGACCGAAGGCATGAAACTTCCCGTTGATATAATCGACATAAGCAAGGAAGGCATGGGCTTCAGATGTGAGGCCGCCCTTGCCATGAACTCGATATACGAAATGGATCTTACACTCTGGACAAAGGATGTTATCCATTCTTTTGTAAACATAACGCGTTATGATGCAAACAAGAACATGTATGGAGCGATCTTTACCGGAATGAATGAAAATGATTCAAGCAAGATCAGGATATATGAAATGTTTGACCGGGCTCAGAAGGAACTGTAAACTATAGCGGAGCTTATTATGAAGGCGACTACTGTACTGCTTGTACTTGACGGTATAGGTATAACCGAAGAAATTGAAAACAATGCATTTTATGAAGCCAAAACGCCCAGATTGAACCGGCTGATGAGAAATTATCCGTGTGTACGAGGCTTAAGCGCCGGAATGGCGGTAGGTCTTCCGAACGGACAGGCCGGAAATGCAGAAGCAGGTTATACCAACATCGGTGCGGGGCGTATCGTTTATCAGGAACTGACCAGGATAAACAAGGAAATAAGCAGCGGAACATTTTTCAATAACGAAGTACTGCTTGAGACAATGAGATACTGCAGGCGGAATGATTCGAGCCTGCATCTTATGGGACTTCTCTCGGATGGAGGCGTACATTCTCATACGGATCATCTTTATGCCCTTCTTGAAATGGCAAGGAGAAACGATATTAACCGTGTTTATGTACACTGTTTTACGGACGGAAGGGATACCGATACCAAAATGGGACTTGCCTATGTCGAAAGGCTGCAGACCAGGATGAGGGAACTCGGAGTCGGAGAGATAGCAACCGTAAGCGGACGATATTATGCGATGGACCGCGATAATAATTTCGACAGGATAAAACAGGCATATCTTGCGATAACACAGGGAGAAGGCAATAAGGCGGCAAATGCGGCAGAAGCCGTTCAGAGTGCATACGACAACGGTGAAACCGACGAATTCATAAAGCCGACAGTGATAGTTAACGGAGGTGTTCCCGTGGGAGAAGTAAATGATGATGATGCTGTCATCTTCTTCAACTTCCGATCCGAAAGGGCCAGGGAACTTACGCGCTCGTTCTGTGATGAGGAGTTCCGCATGTTTAAGCGCGACACTAAGCTTAATGTCCGTTTCGTGTGCTTTAATGACTATGATCCCGCGATAGAGAATAAACTGATAGCATTTAAGAGACAGCCTATCGAAAACAGTCTCGGTGCATATTTGGCAGCATGCGGCAAAACGCAGCTGCGTCTGACGGAATCGGAAAATTATCCCAATGTAACATATTTTTTTGACTGTGATCAGAGAGATATATATGACGGCGAGGAGCGTATCATATTAAGATCGTTAAAGGATGTGAGTTCTTATGCCGACAGTCCTCAGATGAACACGGCTTCAGTGTGTGAGAAGCTTATTGAAAATATAGAGAGCGGAAGATATGATTTCATACTCTGCAATATGTCAAATGCGGATATGACCGGGCATACGGCAGATATGGATGCATCCGTCAAGGCATGCGAAGGACTGGATGAATGCGTGGGTTATATATGTGAGGCGATAGAGGAGAACGGAGGTGTGCTCTTCATCTGTTCAACGCACGGAAATGTGGAGCATCTTGCGGATCGTGAAACAAAAGCTCCTGATACCTGCCATACGAATAATCCGGTACCGTTCATATTGTATAACTATTCACCGGATGTAGGGCTCAGAGAAGGCGGCTGTCCGGCTGATATAGCCCCCACTCTGCTTGAGATCATGGGACTTCCGCAACCCAGGGAGATGACCGGAAGATCGCTTCTTACACATAGATAAATATAGTAATAATATACAAAAACAGTTGCATAACCGGTCGGAATTTATTAAAATATTTATAACTGTTTTTGACAGTAACACTACATAAATGTATTGGAGGACACAATCTATGAATGTTTACACCGGTGATAAGATCAGGAACGTTGTTCTGCTTGGTCACGGAGGGTGCGGTAAGACAACCCTGGTTGAAGCAATGGCTTACCTTTCGGGTATAACCACAAGGATGGGTAAGGTAAGTGACGGAAATACCATCAGCGATTACGACAAGGAAGAACAGAAGAGACAGTTCTCGATAAGCACATCAGTTGTTCCCATCGAATGGGAAGGTTATAAGATAAATGTATTGGATACCCCCGGATATTTCGATTTTGTAGGCGAAGTTGAAGAAGCGGTTGCAGCTGCTGCAGGCGCTATAATCGTAGTGTCCGGTAAGGCCGGCATTGAGGTCGGTACCGAGAAGGCATGGGAGATGTGCGATAAATATAATCTTCCGAGGATCATCTTTGTTACCGATATGGATGTTGACAATGCCAGCTTCAGGCAGGTGGTTGAAGATCTTACCGGGAAATACGGTAAGAAGATAGCGCCTTTCCATCTTCCGATCAGAGAAGATGAGAAGTTTGTCGGATATGTAAATGTGGTATCTGAGACAGGATACAAATGGGGCGCGGACGGTAAGGCTACGGAGTGTGAGGTTCCGGATTACAACAAGGAGAATCTTGCCAAATTCAAGGATATCCTTATGGAAGCCGTGGCAGAGACCAGTGAAGAGTTCATGGAGAGATATTTCGGCGGTGAGACCTTCTCCGATGATGAGATTAGGGCAGCCCTTAAGGCCAATATAAATGACGGAAGCATCGTTCCCGTAA
>JAFSZZ010000173.1 GCA_017458765.1 Lachnospiraceae bacterium
CTTCTCCGTCAGCAGCTTATAGCCCTTATATACATGGATCGCAGGCTTTATCGCATTTCCCGTATAGTAGTAGCCGTTATTGTCGATGCCTGCCACCCAGATGTTTGCCTCGCCGCTTGACTCATCCTTCGTTTTAACGCCGGAAGCGGAAGGATCGATTATATTTCCGTCCTTATCCGTATCCACTATTTCCTTGGGCAGCACGGTGACCGTGCATGCCGCAGTCATGGTCTTGCCGGACTCGGAACCCTTCGCCGTCGCCGTTATAACCGCCTTGGCCGCTGCCGGACTGCCGGAAGCATCCGTTCCTGCCGCAACGGCAGTCACTTTACCTGTGTTGTCCACAGTAACAACGTCCGCATTACTCGTTGCCCACGTGACCGTCTTGTCCTTCGCGTTAGCCGGGTTCACCGTCGCCGAGAGTTTAAGGACATCTCCCGGATACAGCGAAGCTTCTCCCTTATTAAGCGCAACCCCGGTGACATACGCCTCATCCGATACAGGCGCAGGCGTAGGTTCCTGACCTGAGCCGCCGCTTGCAAGCACATCCAGCCTATACTCACATTTAACGGAAGGCTTAGCAGCTGATGTCGCTATGATCTTAACCTCTCCTGCCTTCACTCCTGTAACAAGGCCATCCTGATCGACCGTGGCAAGTTTCGTATCCGAAGAACTCCATGTTACATGCTGGTCGGCGTTTTCCGGCCAGACAGTCGCATTCATCCTTATTGACTTTCCGGTATAAACATAATTGTAGTAACTGTCTATATTGACGCTGATGGGATCAACGAGCGCTGCCGTAAGCGTATAAGCCTCATCATTCCCGCCTTCTATTACAGTGTGTATTACCCCGTCGCTGTCAGTTATAGTATCATGCTCCTTCCCGCTCGGATCGGTATAAACACCCGGCAGCACCGGTTTGTAAGTAAATACGGGCATATTGGCCGGGAGCTTTAATTCACACAGGTTGCCCATGCTCTTAAACATCTCCCTGCTCCATCCGTATGTATTTCTGTCGAACACTGCGCTGCTTAAGTCAAGCTTCCTTACCATAGGCGCAGACAGCCACCATGAATAATCCGTATAAGCATTTACAACATTGGAAAAATCAAGCGTGGTGCCAAATTCCATGGTTTCGATCTTAGGCAGCCATATCATTTCGGAACCATAACGCATATCACGGATGTTAACCTTTTTAAGGAATGCCGGATCCTTTATCTGCTGTAGCCTGAACATAAGGCGCATGTCCCGGACCTGTTCGGTTTTGAAGTTATCCCCAAGCGTAAGTGAAGTACACTCAGGCAGGTCAAACATTCCTGCCATCGACAACACCTTTGACGTATTAAAATTACTTAAATCGAGTGACTTTAACGCAGGGCCGTCGCTTCCGGCATCGAAGGTTTCATACAACTTCATTTCGTCAAGCCCCACATTCGCCTTATATTGTGTTGTCATATTTTCCTCACCGTCACGGATCTCTATCGGTCTGTATTTATAGCCTCTTCCGAACATCTCGGTCATATCAATGACATTGGAGGTATCGAATTTATCGAGATTATCGATCTCAACAAGTGACGAGCAGGCGGCAAACATAAGCCCCATATCCTTTACCGCCAATGTATTTATGCCCGCCGGGAAAGCCACCTTCGTAATGACGGGATCATCTGCAAACATCCCCGACATATCGGTAACATTGGAAAAATCAGCCGCCGCAAGGTTTATCTCCTTAATATATGAGTTCCTGAACATATCCCTCATCGTCACGGCGCTTGATGTATCAAGTGTTGAAACATCAAGGTCTGTCGGCTTATATCCTTTATTAAGGAAATCCCTGGTTTCTTCTGCTGAGAAGCTGTCAAACATTCCCTCAAAGGTCGTTACCCTCGATACATCAAGATGCTTAAGGTCAATGGTCATCCCGACAGGTATGCGCACCTCGCTGAACATATGGCTCATATCGGTGACCTTCGAGGTATTGAAGTGCGAAACATCAAGGGATTTATCCTCTGTAAGATGAACGCCCTTGAACATGTTCTTCATATTTGTAACATTCGAGGTATCAAGCGCCGTAACATCAATGTCCTCATAAGTGGGATATACCGAGTTCCGATCAAAGTTTTCAAACATCCCCTGCATATTGGTGATATTGTTTCCGACGCTTCCGGCCGTACCTTCTATTTTTATAGTCTTGATGTATGACACGGCGTAGGGCCTGTTGCTGAATATCTGCGTACAGTCTTCAGGAAACTGAACGCCGTTTTTTATAACCATATTTTCTGCAAAAGGTATATTGATACCCGAGTAGGCTGCATTTAAAACCACATCGTATGCCTTATTTGTAAAAGGATCGGTCCATATCGCAGGAACATCCCAGTTTTTAACGATTAATTTTGTAAAGGTCTTATCCTTGAAATTCGTAATCGTCCCACCCATTGCCGCAGCCAGGTTGATATATGGCTGCGATGAATACAGGGTCAGCTTACGGCTTGCATCATCCTTCTTATAGTAATACGCACTCAGGGTAAAATTCCCGATCCTGTCGGTGAAGAAGGGCTCGTCCACATAAAGCGCCTGATAATAATACGCCCTGTTATAGACCGACATCTCCACTGCCTCAAGGCAGCTGAAAACATTATTTTCATTCCATCTGAAAGCTGTTTTGTCTTCACTCACTGCCGCTTTTATTGTATCGGCGCTGCTCCTTGCATCATAGAGGGATAAGACCACCGCAAAGGGATGTGTAATATCGCTCAGGAACCCGCCCGGGAGATTTATTTTGCCCGGAACGGAATCCACATGGTCAGCCTCGATTAAGTCCGCCTTCTTTCCGGCATCCTCAATAGTCAGCGCATCCATGGTGATATCCTTTATCGCGATACGGTCATAGCTACCGTCATCATTGCGCCTATATTCCCATATGAAAAGCTTCGGATCAAGGTTGCTGCGTTCTATTGTGTCACTTACACCGCTCGTAGTATAGGTAACTGTGTATTTAAATTTCTCACACAGCTCCACCGGGAGGGCGTTAAGGGAAACGGACAGGACCTTGTCCTCATCCGTCAGGTCAGCCTCCGTCGCTTCATGTGTCATGTCTGCGTCACTATATACCTTCGCGCCTGACTTATTAAGCCTTACCATATCATGGCCTGCAAAGAACACACCGCCGTTGCGCTCATACTGCATATCCGCATAAAAAGCGGTGTACAGCTCGCGATTATCCTCCGTTATCTGTTCATAGCCGTCATTCCCTATCTTGTCAATGACCGTGTCCGCGCCCATGATATAGTAGTCGGCAGAAGATCCGGACATTTCATTTGTTATCCCGAACTCTTCTTCATTAACCTCATCAATCGCAAGCACCTCTTCTTCTGCCGCTTCCGCTGACAGTTCCTCTGCTGCTTCCGCATTTATCGGCATCTCTTCTTCAGAAAACTCCGATGTCCCTGCTTCTTCAAGCCCTCTTGGATAATGCATCTCTTCCGCCGCATAAGCTCCGACAGGCAGCGCAGTTATGATGACTGCGACAGTCAATAATGTGCTTAGGATCCTTAACCATTTTCTACTCATAGCCTTACCTCTCTTAAAATATAATTATCACTGCAGACTTCTCCGAGTTGCTAAGAATGACAGAAGCGCAGCAAAAAAAGGATGTCACAATACCCGTGTATCGTAACACCCTTATTAAGAAATTGTACACTACTCACCTGCGCAAATCTTATGCAGCCATGTATTTTTTTTCAGGTAATTCTAAACGAATAGCATTTATTCACTCCGACATATACTTCTGTAACAGGGCGACCCTTGAACCGGTATCGGTCTTCCTGTAAATGGAAGAAGTCAGGCTGACGAAGCCGCGGCGGGACACGCCCAACTCCCTTGCCATGTCATCGCCCTTCTCATCCTTGGTGATAAGGAGCTCCAACACCTCGCTCTCCCTGTCCGTCAGGCTGTATTTCCTTGTGAACATGGTCATCCTGTCTCGGGAAGCCTCATCGGATGCGGGTGATTTTGCATGGTCAAGGGCACCATCCTTCCACATGAGGATAACTATCAAGGCAAGCAGGATCGTATTTATCACAAGCGCCGCAAGCTGCGGCAGTGCGGAAAAGCCCACCAGCACCATAACCCCCGTTATCAGGTTGTCGATTACCCTGTAAGCCACCGCAGCATACATATTCCCGTGCCTGTTGGCATACTGTATGAGCCGCAGTGAATTGTATACCACACATAATCCGAGATAGAAATAGAAAAAGCATACATCAAATGTACGGAACCTTTCCTCCATAAGAAGGGCGGGCATGAGTACGGCCATTATCGCAGCTGTTATCATGGTCATGGATGCGAGCCTGGCCTTCGCCATGTCCCATAGAAAGCCCATAGCCACGAAACCCGCGCCGAACAGGAGCCTGGACCATGAGAAGAAATCGGACGTATCAAGCAGGTGCTCCATCTGCCCGTCAAGGTAGATGGCCAGTATGTCAAGTAAGCCTGCAACCACTATCAGGCGAACAAAAGGGTCACTCACATTCGTTCGGGATGACAATAGTATGGTTCGGGAGACAGGATACACAGAACCATCCTCTGTATCCGCAGAACCGTCCCCTGTCTCCGAACCGCGAAATTCCAATATAATAAGGAAGAAATACAGGCAGCACATAAATACCGGAAGCAATATGCCGATATTAAACCTTATCTGGATAAGATACTGGAGCAGGATAGAAATCCCCATTGAAATGCCGAATACACGCCCGATCATATCCTCATCATACATATCCTGCGCAATATGGACATAAGCCGCTCCCTGGCAATATCCCATTGCCACGGGAAGCATGAACATAAGCGCAACGACATATGCATAACTGTCGATATGTCCTGCCGATAAAACACCTGCCGCATACACCATGCTGGATGCAATAAGCACAGCATTTAAAAGCCTGCGCGACATCCCCAGCGTCTGCCTGAGTATCGGATACAGCAACATGCCCAGCGCCAGTGCAAACGACTGGAGCATATACAGGTACAGATGCTTCCCCTCAACGCTCCCTGCAATATCCCGGTTGAGCATGCTCATTGTCGAGGTATATATGAAGCATGCGGCTGTAAAATATGCTATTTTTCGAACCTGTAGGTGATCTTTCATTTGACTGTCCGTTCTATCAGGCATTTCTTACCGCAGAATGCCATGCCATACTTAAGGCGCGTCGTATAGCCTTCGTATATCAGCCTGCTCTCGTACTTCTTCTCGATGATCTGGCTTGACGCTTCCTTAAGCGCCGCTCCCATCCGGTCCTCCTGCTCCACATGCTTAAGCTCAAGGATCATGCCGCTTCTTCTCACCGGATTCTGGATGATAAGGTCGCTCCGCCCGTATCCCGTCTCACACTCCGAATGGACAATATAACCCCGCCCTGTAAAAAATCCGTCAAGTATAAGATGATAGCTGTATTCATGATATTCATGGTAAAAGGATAATGTTGCCTCAAGGATTTGGTCCAGCGCAGCCTGTGCGTTCCCAATCTCTCCTGCCCACAATGCATTTACCAGGTCCCTTACAAACGCATTATCGACACGATCCTTGAAATAATTCCATACCTCCTGGCGGAAAACATACTGTATCTCCTTATTCGGGATCCGCAGCGGCATAACAAGTGCCTCTTCTGCTATAGCCTTGGTAAGATACCCTGTCTCCATAAGGGCAGACCACAGGTTATCGCCACTCTCATGGATCAGATGGTACGGCAGGCTGTCATTTACGGTACACTCTATTGTATTTCCTGCCAGAAGCTGTTCAAATTTTTCATTAACATTTGCCGTCTTGCCCAGGAAGCCGTGTATCAGGTTCTGTGATGTTTCCGACGTATTTACCCAGTAGCTCTTAGGTCCTAATGCATTGCTGTAAGAATCATCCAATATTGAACGCACAAACAGAAGCACATCCCACGGGCAGTACATCTTCTCCCTTCCAAAGATATAACCGTCGTACCACTCCGCCACTTCCTCATACCTGTCCATGATCCCTGCATCTTCAAGGATCTTCCTTACATTTTCATCAGTGAACCCAATAGCCGATGCGAAATTCGGGGACAGTATGCTGAACGGAACGATATTGTTTACCCCTGTGTATGTGCTGTTCTTAACGGTATACAGGCATCCCGAGAGCATGACCGCCTTGACATTATCATTGGTCTTGCATACGAAGCTCAGCATATGCTCTATCATATCCCGAACCCTGTCATATTCCGGCTTACCAAGAGCCTTCGCCATAGGGACATCATATTCGTCGATGATCACGAAGACCTTTTGGCTATAATGGGTACACAGCATTCGGGATAGTATTCCCAGAACAGCGATCGTATTTGCTTCATTCGCATCCTGATTACGCAATGCCTTCAGTATTATCTTGTCCTCATCATCGATCACATCACTGTTTAAGAGTTCTTTATATGTTTTACACAGCTCCGAAACGGCAAGCTTAAAATTATCGTATATCCGGTCAATGTCCGCGCCAAAAATTTC
>JAFSZZ010000174.1 GCA_017458765.1 Lachnospiraceae bacterium
CGGTGACGCGCCCGCTCCGGGTGAGTCCCGGAACCTGTCCCCGCTGACTCACCGGACTCAAGCCTGTCGATGCATTTTCGCATGACCGAAAAAGCCCCGTAAAATCCTTCCGGAGAAACGATGGACATATTATCGCCCGAGGTATGGTACTCGGGATAAACATGGTATTTCGACCGGCAAAAGCACACAAGAGGTATATCAACCCCCGGCGCCTGATACTGGCGCTCATCCGAACCACGCTTGAGATACGGATAATCGTCATAATCGGGGTAATGCTCCTTTAGGACCTCAGTAAGCACCTGATCCGCAAGCGTATCGCCGTATCTTGAATGAACTATGGAATATGTCCTGTCGTCACCAACGCAGGTAAGATTAAAACCTGCGATTATGTTCCTTTTCATTATATCAATATTCTTCGACAAATAGGTGATCGCACCTATCGTTTCCGGAACAAATACTATCCTGTACGCATATTTCCTTTTTCTAAGGCTCTTGATGTAGCTTACGAGGTGGGCCATGACCGAAGGTCCGGAACACTCGTTATTTGCCATGGACGGATGGCATATGTATGTTGAGAGGAATATCTCATTTTGAATCGTGGAACCGTCCCCTTGTTCACCGGCGGGGATGATGAGTTCGCCGTAAGTAAGGCTGCCGTCAAACAGTTCCGATCTGATGACCGCATGATATTTGCCGGGCTTAAGAGAATCTTTCATCTTCTGCGTCATCGCAAATCCCCAGCGTTCTTTATAATAGGAGGTAACATAGGGTATAAGCTCGGGCTGATCCTTAAGTGTGTAAATGTGGGGCTCAAGATCTTCAAGGCTCATCCATTCGTCTATAGGCGTTGAGTAGCCGAGTACATGCAGATTATTTTCCTTAAAATCTATTATCCTCCTGCCGTCTTCATCTTCGATATAGGCTTCCTCTATACTCCATTCCTTCGGGACCGTCCAGTCCATAACCTTCGTTCCGGTCGGAACCTCATAAAGCTTAAGATCAGGGATATACTCTTTTAGAATATCGAATGTTTTTCGTACTCCGGCTCCGGTGATGCTGCGACATATAGGGAAAAGCCTGTCTGCCAACCTGTACATGCTGTCACCTAAGACCTTGGGATCGTCATCCTGTCCGATGTATGAACAGATCCTGCGGCTGCGGTTATTTATAACATCACCCGCCATGATAGGATAACTTTCCTTAAGCCCGATTATCTTATATTCGATATCATTTATATAGAAGCGGTCCTCGATGCCCTTCTCAATGAATTCATCTTCAAGCGGCAGGATCGTATTTTCCACGTCCATGCCGAGATTTCGCACGTTCATGGAATATGTCGCCATGCGGGTAACGCCGTTTTCATCGGTGTAATCCGCCGTAAAATCCTTAAGATACCTGTACGGAACCGGACCGTTTGATTCCTCCGCATAATGCACGAAGACGAACGAATGCTGAGTATCTTTGTCTATGAACAGGTTCCTGTAGCTGTGTTCCACCATGAAGTTAAACGGGGAATCCGGACCGAACGAGCTCTTATTGTCCAGGGCGCACAGCTTTTCCTTATCCTTGCCCCGGACCGCAAATGAATAGATAGGATGCTTCGTCCTGGCAAAATCATCCCTCTTAAGTGCCAGCTTACCGAGAGAACCGGTCTTGCAGGGAGTCTTGTAATGATCATAGGGTTCACCCTTGCAGAATGCCCAGTTAAATGTCGGGAAAACAAGAGTCGCATTTTCACCGATGATATCGATGATCCCGTCGATCAGGATGTTAAGATCGGTTTCATCATCATTTGTCATGCAGTTGTATAAAAGCTGCTTGACATCCGAGGTCACATATACGTTATCACCTTCTTTTAAATGAAGATGTGCGGCAAGATCCCTGAGTTTTATATAATCACTCATGTTAGTTCTCCGTGGTGTTCATATTTTTTATGGACAGTTTAAGATCCATCCCGGGTTCGTGGCTGATACGTCAAAAGAACCGTCTCCGCAGCAAATGAACCGGGGAACCGTCCCCTCGTTTCAAGATTATAACATACTATGGAGCACAAATACATAATGACACATCCCTGTTTTGGTTGTATAATTTAATATGTGTGCGCTGACGCACCGATCAATCTTTTTATTCCAAGGAGAACTGCTATGAGCAAGAAAAAAGCAAAAAGCCAGCCCATGTCGGCTTCCGACGTGACCCTTTATATATTCAGGATACTCGTTTCATTTTATTGCAGTGTTTTTTTCGTGGCCATGCCCCTCTTCTACCATAATAAATATTATGATATAGGCGATTTTAAATATAAGATGTTCATGTACATAACCGTCATCTTCTTAACGATCTCATCGATCATGCTTATAATATACCTGATCTTCCAGATCCGCAGCAAGAAGGTCAACCTGACATCATTTAAGGAACTTATCAGATCCCTGTCGGTGACGGACTGGTTTGTGATCGCATTCGCAATTGTATCTATACTGTCCTTTCTGTTTTCTCCCAACCGGACAAACGAATATCCTACCTTCTTCCTCTTCAAGGGAGGAGAAGACACCAATGTTGTCAATCTCCCCTGGGAAGGATATTCGGGCTGGAACATGGGACTGCGTTCACAGCTTTTCTTTGTCGCGCTTTATTTTCTTGCTTCACGCCTTTTCATGAAAAGCTGGTGGAGGGACTTCCTTTACATGATGCTCGGAAGTGCTTTCATAGTATTTTTCCTCGGAGTTCTGCACCGTTTTAATATCGATCCCCTGGAATTGTATGAGAATCTTGATGAATACTACAGATACAAATTCTTATCCACTCTCGGACAGTCATCCTGGTTTTCAAGTTTCATGGTTGTACTAATGCCCATTGGGATGTCATTTTTCCTGTTTAATGATAAGAGAAAATCCGTTGCCAATATTCTTCTTACAGCCTTCGTTGCTGTCAGTGGCGCCACCTTTGTAACTCAGAACAGTGACAGTGCATATCCCGCATTTGCCGCAACCGTCACGATACTGTTTGCCGTTTCATTTACAAGCAACGAACGCTTTCTTAAGTTCTGGGAAATGCTCATTATCTTCGTTGCTTCAATGAAGGTTATCGGTATCTGTCAGCTGATCTTTTCGGATAAAGCAACTCAGCTTGATTCCCTTTCGATATTTATGTCCCAATCCGCTGCGACCTGGATACTTCTGGCGGTCATAACAGGGCTCTATATATTGTTTGCCAGGATGATCAAAAAAAGCAATTTCAATATATCGGAGCATAAGCTCGTAAGGAACATGATCGTAGGGATAGTCATCGCCGCAATACCCATCAGCATCATCGTCACATATCTCAATACCAAGGAGATCATACACATAAATGTCCTTAAAGATGTGGGCTATCTTACATTTAACGATTATTGGGGAAACTGCCGTGGATATACATGGCGTAATACTGTTGAACTGATGGGCGAACCGATGTGGAGGGGCATGGCCCTGTTAGGCCCCGGTCCCGACTGTTATGCCGCGGTTGCCTATGCTGCAGAGCCCAGAGCTACGGAAATGTATAATTTCTGGAATCACGAACTTGTTGTCTGCGCACATAATGAATGGCTCAACATGCTGTTCGATGAAGGTATCCTCGGTATAATATCATATCTCGGAATTTTCGTAAGTGCTTTCATTGTTTTTATAAAAAAAGCGGATAATCCCGTGCTCACAGGCTGTGCCGCATCGGTCGCCGCATATTTCTTCCATAATATGTTCTGTTACCAGCAGATACTGTGCACGCCCATGATCTTCATCATCATGGCGCTCGGGATGTGGTCCATGAAGGCATCCGTTACGGGAGCCGAATCCGTAAAATGGTCGTAAGTTCATCAAAAAAACACTGATTTACTATTTAAAATCTTCCTGATATGAGTTAAGATATTAAATGTTGTACTATTTATTGGAGGTTTATTGGTATCATGGAAAAGAAAAACGAAGCAAACAATGCTGAAAATTTAAGCAACAGCATGAAAAAGCGCATTGACCGCGCCAATCAGCAGAAAAAGGCTAAGCGCTCGGCGATGACCGGCAGGATCATAAGTATAACGATCCTTGCACTTATCGCGGCAGGCATCATCTATCTTATAGGTGCTGCAGTTGTCAAGGCTTCCTATAAGGTCACTCCGAACGGAGAATACAGCAAATGCCTTGATGCGAACGGATACGTATCCGGAGTTAACGCATCCACCTGTGTAACGCTTCCCGAATACAAGGGGGTATCAATACCCAGGAGCGAAGTTGAGTTCTCTGATGAGGAAGTTCAGAAGGACATCGACTCTCAGCTTGAGCAGCACCAGGAGCTCAGCAAGGATACGGATAAGAAGATAGAGGACGGCGACAAGATCAACCTTGACTATGTAGGTACGATAGACGGCGTTGAATTCGAAGGCGGCAATTCGGGCGGCAACGGCTCCGATCTTACGATCGGTTCACATCAGTTCGTAGATGATTTTGAAGAACAGCTCATCGGATCCGGTGTCGGTGACAACATTACGGTTAATGTGACTTTCCCGGAGGATTATCAGTCAGCCGATCTTGCCGGCAAGGATGCGCAGTTTGACTGTACGATAAACGGCATATATATCAAGCCTGAGTTCACGGATGAGTTTGTAGCCGAGAACCTCTCGGACAAGGCATCTACCGTTGAAGAATATAAACAGTATCTGAAGGATACCAATTTTGATACCAACTTAAAGAGTTGGATAGAAGATTATCTTGATGACAACACCACCGCTGTAAGTTATCCGAAGAAATATTTAAAGCAGCTTAAATCCCTTCAGAAGTACACTGCGATGCAGTCCTTCGAATACATGAACCAGATGTACGCACAGATGTATGGACAGGGTTACAATGACTTTTATGAATATGAAGGCAAGACCGAGGAGGAATACGACAAGGATCTTATAGAGACCTGTCAGGAAACCGAGAAAAAGATGCTCACCTATCAGGCTATCATGGAAAAGGAAGGAATAAAATATACGATAGATGATTACAAGAAGCATCTGGTTGAAACCGACGGTAATGACGATTCCTATACAGATCAGGTTGATGAATACGGTGATGCATATCTCATCCAGACAATGTACAAGGATAAGGCGATCGAGATAGTTAAGGATAATGCAACATTCACAGATTGATCCGGGACGATCCCGCAGATCGATCCATGAAAATGATAAACCCCGGAGCCTCAGCGGTTCCGGGGTTTTATTCTGCTCCTAAAGGTAAGAATCCTTGCGGATTCTCTTGATGTCTCAAAGTCAACGGGCTCCCTCGACCTAAAGGTCGGGGGCAGTATTCGGAATATTTATCCCGATCACTCCTTATGCTTTATAATTCCGTCTTCCTCCATTTCAAACGGATAGGAAAAACCGTCATCATTCTCAACTCCGAATCTGTCGGCCTCAGCCTTCCGGTTCCAAAGGAATGAGAACTTAAGCTCATTTCCTTCACGTATCCGCCTGAAATTCTCTCTGTGCCTGTAACATATGGCTACTGCGGCTATAAGCATTATAAGCGCGGCATACCATCCGCCCTGCTCCCTGTAAACATAGCCGTAAACGACCGGAAATATAAGGGAAACGCTTGTCGGGCCGAAACATACGTAATTTGATATGAACACTATGAATATCGTGGCTATAAGGAGCACCAGAAAAATCCGGTAATCAAGCGCAAGTACCGATCCGCCCAGGGATGCAAAGCCCTTGCCGCCCTTAAATCCCATGTAAAACGGGAAAATATGCCCGAGTATCACTGCCACGGCCGTTACTGAGCCCAGCAAAAATATCCCGGGAAACAGGATACCGGTAACTTTAACCGCAAACCATGCCTTGAATATGTCAAATATCGCAACAAATGCGCCCGCCTTTTTCCCGACGGTTATTATAACGTTCGATGCACCGGCATTGCCCGAACCGTGTTCCCTTATATCAAAACCCTTAAGCCTGCCTATCAGATACGACAGGCTTATGCAGCCTACCAGATAACCTGTCATTATCGAGACCAGAACAGCTATTATTATATTGCTGCGCATAAATGATTCCTCCTTATTACTTATTGCCCCCTCACGACTATTTTCTGGTCAGCCACAGATACTTGATATTTGTTACAAAATACCTTTTGAACAGCCTCTTCGGATCCTGCATAAGCCTGTAGAACCACTCAAGCTTCAAGTTCTGTATCCATTTGGGTGCCCTCTTTACTTCTCCGCTCTCAAAATCAAATGCGGCTCCGACACCGATCATAAGCGAATTGATCCTTCCCTTATGTCTGGCCATCCATATCTCCTGCTTGGGGGCACCGAGACCAACCCACAGAAAATCGGGATTTGCTTCGTTTATCTGCCTTATATAAGCCTCATCCTCCTCAGGTGTAAGTTCCCTGAATGGCGGAGAGATCATGCCTAAGATCGTAGCTCCCGGATAATTGGCTTCTATCTTATCCTTAAGCTTTTTTAGGGTATCTTCCGTCGATCCGTAAAAGAAATGTGTAAATCCGTTTTCGCCGCTCCGCATCAGCAGTTCCTTCATAAGATCCGGACCGGTCACGCGTTTGGCATTAACTTTGCCGCCCTCCCTGCTGTATGCCGACAATGGGCTTCCGTCCGGCAGCGCCATCACGGCTTCATTCTGGATCTTCATGTATTCCGGATTCTCATGCGCCATCACAGTAGTATGCACATTGGACACGCAGATATACTGACCCTTCCATTCATTTCGCTTCTCGGTGAGTGTCTGTATCGTGCTTTCCATACTGGTTACGGCTATATTCACGCCAAGAATGTTATCAACCCTTAGTGCAGTGACTTCTACCATATTAAGGTCACCGTAAGTACTGAGTATTCTGCCGCCGCTTAAATAATCATTATAGGACGGAACTATATATACCAGAACGCTCTTTATCGCACAGGCAATAAGCAGGCGGTTAAGAGCATTTTCATCTATTTCCGAGCATATCACGGCTTCATCTGCCCCTGTCCTGTCTATCACCTCATCGATCATGTCATATGTACCGAGATATCCGGGTATAAAAGCATCTTCTTCAGGTGCCAGATGGCCCGCATATTCGCAGTCCTTATGCAGCACCTTCTCCATGCCCCTGTAATACCTGTGAGCATTATTGCCCGATCCGATTATCAGCACCCTGGAGAGTCCCTGATGCGTCCTGCACCAATACAGACTGAAGGCGGAGAAAACTATCCTTTTTATAAGGATCAGTATTATGGATGCCGTTATGAACAGGATCAGCCAGACACGTGAAAACTGGTTTCCCTGGATAAGATATAACAGAGCAATGGTAACAACACCGCTTAATGTCTGGATCATTACTATTCTTACAAGTTCACGGAAAATACTCTTTACACGGACTGTAGAATAATCACCGAATATCGCATAACATATGATACTAAGCAGGCTGCAGCCTATTGCTGCCGGAATGAACACGACCGTGTCATGTATATCAAACAGACGGATCATATCACGTCCGAGATAATATCTGACCCCTGCAGACGCAAAATATGCTATGATGATAAGTACAAATTCAGATAATGCATTTATAAACTTAAGGCTCACATAATCCCTGTAATGCTTCACTTTTCTCCAGCTCCTTATACTATTTTCCACAGAATGCCACGCCGAGTGTCTTAATGAGGATCTTGATATCCAAAAGTATCGTCCAGTTATCTATATATTCGACATCAAGCCTTACTATCTCGTCAAAATCCGTAATCTCATTTCTGCCGCTCACCTGCCACAGACCTGTGAGCCCCGGACGGAAACTGAGCCTTTTTTTATGAGAAAAACTGTATTTGTTGAATTCATCAAGTGTCGGCGGTCTCGTTCCGACCAGAGACATCTCCCCGCATAAGATGTTGTAAAACTGAGGGAATTCATCAAGCGATGTCCTGCGCATAAAGCGGCCTATCGGGGTTATCCTCGGATCATTTTCCATCTTGAACATAAGGCCGTTCATCTCATTTTGATCCATGAGATCCTTCTTGCGTTCCTCGGCATCCACATACATGGAACGGAACTTATACATATTAAAGATCCTGCCGTTTCTGCCGACGCGCTTCTGTTTGGAGATTATCGGGCCGGGGGACTGGATCTTGATGATCGGGCCCAAAACCAGAAAAATAAGGCCTGCTGCGATACATCCTATGATACCGCCCACGATATCCATCGCCCTCTTAAGGACAACCTGACCCATGGATGTGACCTGGTTGGCGTAGGTGACGGTGTACATCCTGCCTCTGTTAAGGAGCATCTTATGTCTTGCGCCGTTTAAATCGGGCAGCTGGACACGGTAATGGATGATGATACCCATCTGGGCAAGTTCCTCCATGATCGTCCTGATTTTCCCGAAGCGTTCCCTGTCATGTTCGTTTATCGCGATGACTACCTCGTCAAGCGAGCCTGTCTTACAGTATTCCGACAGATGATCTATATCGGATACCACGGGTACGCCCTGATATTCCTTAAGTTCCGGGCGGTCTGGCAGCACGATGCCTATAAGCTCCTGGCTGAAATCAGACAGTTCCTTTATATCCGTAACCGCTGAATTTGCATATTCATAGTCAACAACCAGAAGTATCCGCGTTAGGTCGAAAAATCTATGGTACATGCCAGGAAGCATTAGCTTTATGACCTGATGCACTATCGTCATAAGCACGGTATCTATGCCTATGAAAAGCAAAAGCATCAAACGCGATGAAGATGCGGACAGCTTCAGGAAATACAGGATGAAGGTAACACCGACCAGTATGATCAGATTATTCCCTAAAACTATCAGGAGTTCGTGGAACGGACCCCTGTTGTAATAATCCTTATTTATACGGAACATCAGGTTCACGATAAGGAAAACGCCTTCGCACATCCCCCAAAGGACCGCAAACCTGAGATCGTCCCTGGCCCTGCCGAATGCGCTTCCGTGCCTGATATAGTTGGCCAGGATAAGGCCTATCGTTATACATATGAAATCAACAAACAGAAGAAAAGCATCCTGGATGTTCGATCGCCTCTGGTACATGGTATCTCTCCCGTGGATTCAAGTAACAATGCGAGATATTCCGGTCGTCCGGTATCCGTTTGCATAGTTATTAGGATTATACCACTTATGAGTCAGAAAAACCACACCGGTACCTATTTTGCCTTAAGCGTCCTCATTGAATTAAGGATTGCGAGCACGGCAACGCCGACATCCGCAAATACCGCAGCCCACATGTTCGTGATACCGGCAGCGCTTAAGATAAGCACAAGCAACTTGACTGCCAGAGCGAAGACTATGTTCTGCCTTACTATGCCCATTGTCTTGCGGGAAATCCGAATAACGGCCGGTATTTTTCTTATATCATCATCCATCAATACGATATCAGCCGCTTCTATTGCCGCATCAGAACCCATTGAGCCCATAGCTATGCCTACATCTGCCCTCGCAAGTACCGGCGCATCGTTTATCCCGTCGCCGACAAAGGCCAGATAATGCCCTTCTTCTTCCTTTTTAAGCAATTCTTCTACCTTGCCCACCTTGTCGCCGGGAAGAAGGTCCGAAAAATAATCGTCAACGCCCAGCTCCTTTGCCGCGTATTCTGCTGCCGCAGCCCTGTCTCCGGTCAACATTACACATTTGCCGACACCGGACTTCTTCATTCCGCTTATGGCTTCGACAGCTCCATCCTTTACGGTATCGGATATGACTATGGCGCCTGCGTAAATGCCGTCTATCGCCGCATATATGACTGTTCCGCCCTCGTTACATGTTTCGTATTCTATCCCGTGCTTCTCAAGGTGCCTGCTGTTGCCGATAATGACAGGTTTTCCGTCTATTGTTGCATCGATCCCGTGTCCCGCATCTTCCTGTACGTCCTGTATCCTTGATGAGTCGATCGCTGTTGCACACGGCCTTGCGTCGGGGACAGCTCTTTCCTTATATGCTTCCATGATCGACACTGCGATCGGATGTGTGGAATAACTCTCGGCATGAGCCACGATCTCAAGCAGCTCATCTGCCCTCATGTTCCTTGCTATTACCTTGCTTACCTTAAATTCACCCTTCGTAAGTGTTCCGGTCTTGTCAAATACGACCGTGTCAACCTTGGACATCATCTCAAGGTAATTGGATCCCTTGACCAGTATACCCTGCCTTGAAGCCGCGCCGATCCCACCAAAGAAACCAAGAGGAACCGATATGACGAGTGCGCAGGGGCAGGACACTACCAGAAATGTACATGCTCTTAACAGCCAGGTCGATATTATCCCGCCCATTTGGCCTTTACCCGCAAGATCCGAAGCAGCCTGTGCAAATGTCATTGCTCCTGCCGATGCATGACCCGCGATTACCGTCAAAGGTCCGATCAGGGCAAGCGCAACGGCGCTTAAAGTAACAACGGGGGTGTAGTATTTTGCAAACCTAGTAATGAAGTTCTCGACCTGCGCCTTCTTATCACTTGCATTCTCAACAAGTTCCAGTATCTTGGCAACCGTGGAATCGTCGTATTCCTTGGTCGTCCTTACCCTTAATGTTCCGCTTCCGTTGATGCATCCACTGTAGATTTCATCATTTTCCCTTATCCTTCGCGGCACCGATTCTCCGGTGAGCGCGGATGTATCGAGCATTGATTCGCCCTCAATGACCACTCCGTCAAGCGGAACCTTTTCACCCGGCTTTACTACGATAATGCTACCGATCTCAACATCATCCGGATCTGTCTGTTCGATCCCATCCCCGGTTTCAAGGTTGGCGTATTCAGGTGCCATATCCATCATTGCGGATATGGACTGCCTGCTCTTCCCGACCGCATATGACTGGAACAGCTCGCCGACCTGATAGAACAGCATGACGGCGACCGCCTCCGGAAATTCCTGTACCGCAAGTGCTCCCACGGTAGCGATCATCATAAGAAAATTCTCGTCAAACACATGCCCCTTGGATATGTTGATGCAGGCCTTCCTTACAACATCATAGCCGATTATCCCGTATGGGATAAGGAAGATCACAAGAGAGATAATAACGGGAATATTTTCAAGTGCACCGGTATGCTCCGCTATCAGGAGCGGAGCAAATATTACTGCCGTTATTATTATTCTTATAAGTGCTGTCTTCTGTTTCCCGGTCATTGTTCATTCCTATCCGAAACGGGGACTGTTCCCCGCTTCATTTTCATCCTTCTGGTGAGTCACGGGGACAGGTTCCTCGCATCAAATCTTGCGTCGAGGGACCAGTCCCCGTGACTCACCTGTTGC
>JAFSZZ010000175.1 GCA_017458765.1 Lachnospiraceae bacterium
CGGGCAATGACTGGGAGAGCACCTTTAAGGAGCAGGGCATCGGGAACTGAGAACCCGGTGAGGTATGGAACAGGATATAATGGAGATCACAGGTGAAAAAATAGAAAACAAGAGAGTTCTTTTCATATGCCGTGAGACATATTCGCAGCCTCTTTGGTTTATCGCCGAGAGGCTAAAGGAGAAAAATGATGTTGCATGCTTTTTCATCATGTCCACGGAATGCAGTTACAATAAGTGCTACTATAACGTGAACACTTATTACAGGTTCAGGGAAGAACTGCCCGGTATCAAACTGTACGATGTAAGGGACATATGCGAAGAATACACGAACAGGCTTGAGGCAGCAGGCTATAAGCAAAGAGGACAGCTGCAGCTGTTTAACAGGATATATCAGCCGGATCAAAAGGTTAAGTCACGCAGAAATGAGCGAAAGCCAATAGCGGACATGGAGTATCTTGAAATGATAGAGAAGGAATACTCACATTTTAAGAATCTCAATATGCAGCTCATGTGCTCTCAGGAAAATACGAGGCATTATCATTTCAGGTATTACTGGTCGGTGACGAATTATGATGAAAATATGCTCTGGCTTGAGCTTAACTATAAAAAGATACTTGGCATTTTCGAAGAGTTCAAGCCGGATATGATCCTTGATTTTGACAATGCGGAACTGCAGCGTACGATCGTAAACGAAGTGGCATATAAGAAAAATGTGCCTTATATAACGGTGGAATACTCGAAATTCGGCTATTACAAATATCCGACCTTTCAGAATACGATAGGTATCGACGATTATGTGGTAAAGCAGTATAATGAGAATCTGAAACTTACGCCCGGCGAACTTAAGGACGAATATGACTATATCCATGAATACAGAAATAAGTCCACGATAATGAATAAGGAATTCGCGGGCACCGTGACCAGTCAGTATGAGCGTGACAGCATAATATGGATACTGCGGGTGATGCGCGGCAAGTTCCATTATTTTTTCGATATGGATATCGCAAAGGGCAATCATAAGCTTAAGAAGAAAAACAGGATCCTGTATGCGCCGAGTCTCCCTTACATAAAGCATTACTGGCAGGTAATGACTCTGCGGCGCAAGTTCATGGGAAAGAACAGACTGTTTGAGGCACCGCGTGAAGGTGAAGATTACGTATATATGCCCCTGCATCTTATCCCGGAGTCAACGGTATTCGTTAAGGCTTCTTATTACGTGGATGAATTAAGCCTGATAGAAGCAGTGTCGAAATCCTTACCGGTAGGCTGGTGGCTGTACGTAAAGGAACATCAGGCAATGCTCGGTGAAAGAAGCGTGGATTTTTATAAAAAAGTGCGTCAGCTCCATAATGTCCGCCTCGTACAGGTGAACCATTACCATGATCCGAAACCGTGGATAATGAACGCAAAGGGTGTGGTAACGATAGTTGGTACGACTGCGTATGAGGAGGCGCTTCTCGGAAGAAGATCGATATTGTTCGGTGATGTCCCGTTTGAACTTATCGACGGTATAACCAAGGTGCACAGTTACGAGGAACTTCCGGAACTTATCAGGAACTTCGGAGAGATAGACAATATACACTCATGCGCGGCTTATCTTAAGACGATAAAGGATGTGGGCTTTGAGATCGATCTTTTCTATCTGATGGCCAAGGCAGAGAAGATACTTGCGCATGAAGAAGAGCGGGATGAGAAATTCGTTTCACAGATAGATGAACTCATGAAGTTCTACGAAGCGGGATACGCGAGGTGGAACTCATATAATAAAAAACAATGAACGGAGGAGATCATGGACAGTGACAGTAGCAACGACAATACGAATAACAGTACGATAATGAGCAGGCTTGCGGAGGGTAAGTTTGTTCTGATCGCGGAGATCGGAGTGAATTACTACGATATCGCGACCAAGGAAGGCATCACTCCGATGGAAGCAGCCAGGCTGATGATACGGGAAGCAAAAGAGGCAGGCATCCATGCGGTTAAATTCCAGACGTATAAGGCGGGGACACTTGCTGCCAAGGCATCGCCCTATTACTGGGATATAACCGAGGAACCCACACAGTCCCAGTATGAACTGTTTAAGAAATTCGACAGCTTCGGTCTCGATGAATACAGGGAACTTAAGGAATACAGTGATGAGATCGGTATAGAGTTTCTGTCGACCGCTTTCGATTATGACAGCGCAGATTATCTGGATGAACTTATGAACGTATATAAGATATCCTCTTCGGATCTGTCAAACCTGCCGTTCATTGAGCATCAGGCAAAAAAGAACAAGCCCATCCTGTTATCGGTCGGAGCATCAAATCTCCCCGAGATAGAAGCAGCGGTGGATACGATAAGGGCGGTAAGCGATCAGCCGATAGTACTGCTGCATTGTGTGCTTGAGTATCCGACACCTCTTAAGGATGCCAACCTGCTTAAGATACTGTCACTTAAGAGACAGTTTCCGGAACTTTATACGGGATATTCCGATCACACCAAGCCTACGGATAACTGTGATGTCATAAAGACGGCATACAATCTCGGCGCGCTGTGTGTTGAGAAGCATTTTACCCTTGATAAGACGCTTAAGGGTAACGATCATTATCATGCGATGGATCCGGATGATGCAAGGCGCATACTTGCGGGGATAGAAGAACTTGACATGATACGCGGAAGCGGTGAGTTGAACTGCCTTGAGACCGAAATGACCGCGAGAGCAAACGCAAGGCGTTCAATAGTGGCGAACGGGTTTATTGAAAAGGGTACTGTGATAACCGATACAATGCTCACGTTTAAGCGTCCCGGTACGGGAATATCTCCCGACAGATTAGAGGAGGTGGCAGGAAAGGTGGCTGCCGCCGATATAGAAGATGATACGATACTGACATTTGACATGCTTAAGGATCCCGATCCCGTGGAGGATGTAAACAGGGATGATCAGTAAAAATTCAGCGTATGGATTTAAAGAATCTTATCAGCAGGTCCGCTTCGGATCTGCTGATCTTTTTTTCGGAATAAAGACAGGTCAGTGTGAGCAGACGGATATCGTCAAGTGACATACCTGCTGATGTAAGGATGGATTTAAGGCGTTTATTCTTCCTGTCCGGATCGGAAAGGAGATCCCCGGTCAGGGAAAAATTATCGTTGACGGTATATATGGCAGGCTGTCTGAAAATTTTACCGAGCTTTTTGGCGGCAATACTGTAATGATATGCTACAGGGACAGGATAGTCACCGGCTCTGTATCTTCGTTTCTGATCCATGTATTCCCTGCAAAGGCGAAGTGATCTGACAAACAGCGGTATCAGTACGAGAATGAAAAGTATTGATACGAAAATGATGAAGGCAGGAGAACTCTTAAGCCTCCATGTCCTGTGTTCCGTCGAAGTATCATCATCCGAACCATCCGGACCGTCATTTCCGTCTTCACCTTCCGCATCATCTGAGGGAGCAAACAGACGTCTTAATGCGGAAAGGAAATCACCGTATGAGGTCCTTCCGTCATCGACGGCAGGAACGGTGAATTCGACAGGGAACCATCCAAATCCCCTGATATATACTTCGGCCCAGGCATGGGCGTTTCCGTCGGTGACCTCGGTAGTAACAACGGATGAATTGCCGATCTGATTGTAACCCGTGTAATAGTAGGATGCATCGGCTTCAAGGTTTGATCCCGTTTCGGCAATACCGCCCGTCGTGATGACATATCCTTCAGCGTATCTGGCGGGGATACCGTAGGAACGCAGCAGCATAACACCGGCAGATGCAAAATGAGCACAGTATCCGCGTTTCTGTTCTTCCATGAAATAAGTTACAAAGTCCTGTCCGACAGGTGTTGCACCGGGAGCCATATCATAGGTGTAATTCTTAAGAAAATAATCATATATGAGTTTTATCTGGGTGCCCTGATCGGCGGAAGTTCCTATCTTATCATGATATGACATGAGTTCGTCACGGATATTGCCGGGTATCTGAAGGTAATTATCGTATATTTCTTCCTCATATTCCGCGAAACCGTCATCATCTCCCGAAACTGCATCTTGAAGAACAGGCTCAAGGGATGAGAAATATGGAATGAATTCATAGGTCTCTTCCGTACCCGTGGCAAAAAAGCCCGAGAGGGTCGAATATTGCCCGGTCAGGACCTTGCCGGGTAATTGAGACAGGAAATAGGGAACGTATATGTATGATGTGTCGGCATCCAGATTTTCTACGGTCATACGGGCACTGCATTTCTCCATGATCCCGTCATCCATGAGTTTTTGAAGCCTGCGGCTTTCCGAGAGTATGCGTTCTTTTGCGATCGCACTTTCGGATGCGGGTCCGTTAGAATCGGGCATATTTACTCTGTATCCGGTTGAAGCGGACGGAGGGTTCCATCTGCTGCCGGTATACTGCTGCCCGGTGAATGCGTGCAGATACAGGGTCTCAAAGGAATACGGAACAAAGGTTACTTTAAGGTCGGTCTCATAATCCGGAGCCACGCTTCTCACACCGCCGAGCTTTCCCCCGCTTATACCGCCCTTTGCCTGATATCTGTTGAACAGACCTGCGATACCCGTCTGAGTGATTATCTTGACATTTTCATCAAGTGAAGCCTTGAAAGAGCTTTTGTTTGTCAGCGATTCTTCTTCCGAAGTCGTTACGGCAAAGGAACAGAAGATGCTGAATACAAGTGATACCGTAAGTGCAAAGACACACAGTGCAAACATAGTGCGTGCATTGGATTTGTGATGGACCATGTGATTTCCCTTTGCATCATCATAGTCAAAAACATATTCTCTGGGCTTTTTTCCGAAAGAGGGCTGAACGAAGTAGAACTGCCCGGAATGCCTTACAAAATAAACCCCGAAATATGAGAAGAAGAGGAGTGCGAGCGAAAAATATGACGGATACCGCCCTATAAAGATCCCGATCTGAAGAGGCCAGAAGGTAAGGTTAAATGTGGTGAAGAAAAATTTGTCGTTAAAGATCCCGACATTTAACAAAAGTACCAGAAAAACACCGATGAAAATACTGACTGCGGTAAGGGTCAGATAACGGTCGCTTATGATCTCCGTATATTCCCTGAAGGATGTTAAGAGATAGTGATCGGAATAGGTCTTGTTTACGATGTTGAGCAGTGCCTGATATCCTGAGTTGGCATAAGACCTTAAGGACAGCAGGGCGTAAGTGAAGATAAAAAGGAACAGGAAATATCCCGCATAATACAAGGGCTTCGACAGATGTATCATTGACAGATACAGTGAAGAAACAAGAAGAATACAGATGATGACAGGATAGTTGACGGACAGGTCGAATTCCGAGATGATGCCCGTTACACATCCGCAGGCTGCCGTGAAGATGAGCACAGCAACAATGGCACAGTGAAATACATCATCGTGTCTGTCGTGGATCGTATTCTCTTCGCATGAAAATCCGTAATACGCCTTATCCTTTAACATGTATCAGGGTTCCTTTACTTAAGCCGGAACGTTCATAAACCGACAATGCAAGATCTTCGGTGTCATAACTTCCGGCGTAAAATGCCCGGGTAAACGAGTCGGTCATTTCTTCTTTGGAGTTGATGAGGATACTTACGAAATCCTCACTGTTTTTTTCATAGTACATAAATATGAAAGGCAATCCCGCCTGCAGCAGTTCTGCAGACACGGCCCAGGCTTCTTCGATGGCATTATCCAGGATATGGTACATCGAATCGTCTTCGCGTCCGCTCTCTTCATATTTCAGGTCGCATTTCACTTTTGAAGGCTGATACAGTTCGAGCAGCACCGTAAATTCATTGGATGAAGTCGCCTCATTTTCCTTGACGATAAGCTTGTCAAGCTTTTCCGTAAGCTTCCAGTGTATCCGGGAGAGCCTGTCTCCGGGCTGATATTCTCTTATATCCGTAACATTGCCGGTAACGTTTCCACGCCTTGAATTATCCGTGAATTCATCGAAGCCTTCCTCATAGATAACTTCATGCCTCTTATCTTCGGGCTTGACATCAGGCATTATAGTCATAGAACATTCGGAGTTTATGCCGCGGGTAAATGAAAACAGATGAAGGTGGTCATAGGCTGTGATCGTAGATGCTTTTGCGGTATAAATACCGTATTTATCAAACCGGACCGGAAAACTGAGTATATTTCTGCCTGGCTTTATCTGTATGGAATGGGTTACCGGTCCGGTCCCGCCGTAAAGTGAGGAGCTGACTTCCAGGGTTATTTCAAGGCATGAAACGGGAAAGCGTGAAGGATCGTTTACGATAACCTCGAGGGTGGTTTCATCGCCCTTACTGCAGGCGTATGATGAAAAATTCATATCGACCGAGACGGATCTAAAGACATATCCGGTAAGATAGCAGGAAAAGAACGGCAGTGCGATGAGCAGAGCCAGTATCATATAAAAGAAGGTCTGCAGATAAAAGACGGTAAACAGGATAACCGTAACGGTCATGACAGCATATGAAAAGCGGGAATTAAAAAGAGAGGTCGCTGCACTTACGACCTTCCCGATCTTTCTTCTTCGTTTCAAAAGTCTTTTTTCGGAATCCAATATGGTCTACCTGTGTCCTGAATTTATGTGCTATAGAGGGATGCGGATCTGTCTGAGGGTGTCGTTTATGATATCCGAAGCACTTAAGTTCTGAGCCTTTGCTTTGGTCGAGAGGATTATCCTGTGGTTGCATACGGGATACATTACCCTTTGTATATCTTCGGGGATGACAAAATCACGGCCCTCATAACAGGCCAGGGCTCTTGCGAGCTTGAGTATCGCGATCGAACCTCTCGGGGATACACCCTGCATCAGAAGGTCTGTGTTTCTGGTCGCTTCACTTAAGGTGACGATATAATCGCAGATCTCATCCGATGCGTATATATCCGCAGCCATTCTCTGAAGCGCTATGAGTTCTTCACCGTTCATTATACGCTCAACACTGTCAATGGATTCAAATGAGCGGCCTTTTAACATTTCCGATGCAGCCGTGTGATCGGGATATCCCAGCGACAGCCTTACAAAGAACCTGTCGAGCTGGGAATCCGGAAGCTTCTGTGTCCCGGATGCACCGACAGGGTTTTGAGTCGCTATAACAAAAAAGGGCGGCTTCAGACGGTAGGTCGTCGATTCGACCGTGACCTTTCGTTCTTCCATGACTTCAAGCAGTGCCGCCTGTGTTTTCGGAGAAGTCCTGTTTATCTCATCTGCCAGAAAAAGGTTCGTGAACACCGCACCGGGCCTGAAACTGAAGTCGTTCTTTTCCCTGTCATACATGGAGAATCCGAGTATATCGCTCGGCAGTACGTCCGGAGTGAACTGCATGCGTTTATATCCGATGCCGAGAGAACGTGAAAGGGCTACGGCAAGAGTGGTCTTGCCCACGCCCGGAATGTCTTCGAGCAGTATATGGCCGCCTGCCAGTATGGTACACAGAACCATATCGATCACATCGTCCTTGCCCCGCAGGACCTTGTTTATTTCATTTTTAACCGATATAAGCTTGTTGTTCATGACTCAATCTTTCGTGTTGTTATTGTTTATGGTATAATCACACTGCATAAATCAGTATAAGTATATCATTTTAGTGAATATAAGGTAAAGAATAAAATAGATGGCAGAAAAAAACAGGGTCTTAAAGAGCGGGATATGGTACACCGTATCCAGCGTTGCGATAAGGGCCGTTGCGATAATCACAAGCCCTATTTATACGGCAATGCTCACGACCGATGACTATGGCCGTGCCAATATTTTCAACTCGTGGATAGAACTGTTCAATATCATAACCTGTTTGTGCGTGGTTTACAGCATCGGCAGGGCAAAGATAGACTTTAAGGAGAAGTTTGACGAATATGTTTCTGCGCTGCAGGGACTCTCAAGCTCCTTCGCTTTTTGTGTACTCATTTTCGTAACACTGTTCAGGGAGCGGATATCAGGTCTTATCAAGTATGAGGTTCCGCTCGTGATGGCGCTCTTTGTCTACCTCATCATTTTCCCGTCGGTCCAGTATATGCAGGAAAAATGCCGCTTCGAATACAGATACAGGGAGAATATAGCTATTTCCCTGATAACCTGTATCAGTACCGTTGTGCTGTCGATCGGCCTTATGTATCTGTTTAATGACAAGAGATATATAGGAAAGATACTGGGTACCATACTTCCCACGTTCCTTATGGGGATTGGATTTTATATAAATATACTGAAAAAGGGCAGGGTCTTTTACAACAAAAGATACTGGAGATATGCGCTCCGCATAGGTCTGCCGATGATCCCGCATGCACTTGCGATGGTTGTGCTCGCACAGATCGACAGGATAATGATAAAGGACATCTGCGGTGATGCGGATGCGGGATTATATACATACGGTTACAGCATAGCGACACTGCTTGCGATATTTACGAACGCCATAGGCCAGGCCTGGCTTCCGTGGCTTAATGAGAGGCTTGATGCGGGAGAGCGTGATAAGGTTAGGAATATGCAGAAAAAGCTCATCCTTCTCGGATGCTTCCTGTCGGTGGGCTTTATAACGGCTGCGCCAGAGGCTCTTATGATCCTTGCGCCGCGAGCCAGAGCATACTGGGTAGCCAAGTGGGTTATCCCGCCGGTAGCTTTGGGAACGCTGGCGCAGTATTTCTATACCCATTACGTAAATGTCGAGCTGTTCCATAAAAAGACGCCGATCATTGCCTTGAGTTCCGTAATGGCAGCGGTTGTAAATTATATTCTGAATTACCTGTTCATACCAAGGTATGGCTATATAGCTGCGGCTTATACGACATTTGCAAGTTACGCCCTGCTCATGCTGTTCCACTACTTTGCGGTAAATCATGTGCTTAAGGACAGGGTGTATTCCAACTCGTTCATGTTCATTGCGATGTTTGTCTGTGCCGTTGTCGGTATATCGATGAGCTTTTTCTACAGAGAAGGTATCAGGATGGCTGTTATGAGATATGCCGTTGCTCTTACAGTGCTGGGTATCTTTGCTTTTGTAAAGAGAGAGGACCTTAAGCTGCTTACGGGATATATAAGAAAAAGGATACGTCCCGGTACTTAAGCGTATCATCCGGCCCTTTGATTTGACTGAAATAGAGGAATTTTATATAATTATAAAGATATGCAAAAGTTAAAGAGGTGCTTAATGAAAACACTTATAGTAATACCCGCAAGGGGCGGCTCGAAGAGAATACCGCGTAAAAATGTAAGGATCATGTGTGGCAAGCCGCTTATAGTTTATTCGATCGAAAATGCGAAGGCACTTAAGGAATATATGGACGTGGATGTTGCGGTATCAACCGATGATGAGGAACTGGGCGGTATCGTACAGAAGCGTGGGGTTGAAGTCATAGCAAGACCTAAGGAACTGGCTACGGATAAGGTGACTCTGGATCCCGTCATCTATCATGCGCTCACCTGTATGGAGGAGAAAAAGCGATGCAGATACGATACGGTGATCACTATGCAGTGCACTTCGCCGACGCTTAAGCTTTCCACGATCAAAAATGCGGTGGAGTTTTTTGAAAGATCAGAATGGGACACTCTTATAAGTGCCATGAACAAACCTCATCTGTCATGGGGAATGCATGACGGGAGGATCACGAAGAATTATGAGAAACGTCTCAATTCCCAGGAACTTCCTCCCAATTACGTGGAGACCGGCGGCTTCCTCATAACGAGAAGGGAATGCGTTACTGAAACGGGACGTATCGGGAAAAATGTGAACATTTTCGAGATACCAGAGGATGAAGCCGTTGATATCGATACGTACTCGGACTGGGTTCTGTGCGAAAACATACTGAAACGCAAGAAGATAATGTTCAGGACCGTAGGTAAGATGCAGCTCGGGATGGGACATATATACAGATGTCTTACCCTGGCTTACAAGCTTACCGGCCATGATATCGTATTTGTTACCGATAAGGGAAGCGATATAGGTATCGACAAGATAAACGAATCGAACTTTCCGCTTATAGTAATTGAGGATGATGATGCATTTGAGAGCGTGCTCGAGAGGGAAAAGCCGGACATCCTTGTGAACGATATATTGGACACTTCTCTTAAGTATATGACGATGGTGAATAAATACGCGAAACGAGTCGTCAACTTTGAGGATGTGGGACCCGGCGCAAAATATGCGGATGCGGTCATAAATGCACTGTATGAAAAGGGTGAGAAGCTTCACAATGAATATTACGGATCGAAGTATTTCTGCATCCGTGACGAGTTCCTTGAGGAGGAGCCGTCGCCGTTTTCGGAAAAAGTGGAAAATATCATGGTCATCTTCGGAGGAGCCGATCCTTCCGATCTTACCGGAAGACTATACAATATCGCCAAGGAACTGCATAAGGAATTTCCGAAGATAAAATTCCATTTTCTTGTAGGGTTTGCTTACAATCATAAGGACAGGATAGTAGATGATGAGGCAAACAATATCTATGTGCATAATGATGCCAAGAGGGTTTCGGCATATATGAGCAAGACCGACCTTGCTATCACTTCTCAGGGACGTACGGTCTTTGAACTTGCGAGCATGGGCGTTCCGGCAGTGGTACTGGCTCAGAATGAGAGAGAAGCAGAGCATGTTTTTGCCGGAATACAGAATGGTTTTATTAATCTGGGTATAGGCAGGGAGCAGGATGACTCCACGATAATCTCGACGGTGAAGTGGCTTATCATGACGCCCAATGTCCGTTCTGAGATGAGGCGTCTCCAGCTGACCAAGGATTTTTCAAAGGGTCAGGAGAGGGTTATCCACCTGATACTGAATGACCTGGATGATGATGACTGAGACTGTTTGGGTTTAGACGGATGAAAAGAGATTTTCAGATGATAGATGTCCAGAAGGAGTATGAACAGGATATTCTGGATACGCAGATAATATGGGAACAGCAGGAAGAATTAAGACGCCGTGCATACATGGAGCAGCAGGAACAGTTCAGGCAGGAGATGCTGAGGCAGCAGGAGATCAATGAACAGATCATCCGTGAGAATGCCAGACAGTTCGTGAACCAGATGCCATCCGCACATGATGTGACGGCTGTGTCGCTTAACGGTAATGTGGACAATACATTTGCCGGGAATGCCATACCTTATGAGCCTATAGTCCCCTCGCAGATATTTGATTCACAGGCCAGGCAGATGGCGACTGCGATGGGAGGTTTTGGCGGAAGAAAGGTGCTTCTCGTAAATACGGTGTGCGGGACCGGCAGTGTCGGAAGGCTGGTAGCAGGTCTGTATCACACGCTGGAGGAACATGGTTATGAGTGCCTCGTGGCGTACGGAAGGGGAGAAGCGCCCTCCGATATCAGGGCATACAGGATAGGTACGGACACGGATGTGTATATCCACGGTGCGATGAGCAGGCTTTATGACAGGCACGGCTTTTATTCAAGACGGGCCACGCAGGATTTTGTCTCAATGATAAAGGAGTATGACCCGGATATAATCCACCTGCATAATCTTCACGGATATTATCTTAATATCGAAGTGTTGTTTGCCTATCTTAAAAAGTGCGGGAAAAAGATCATATGGACACTGCATGACTGCTGGAGCTTTACGGGGCATTGCAGCCATTTTGAGTATATAGGATGTACCAAATGGATGAACGGGTGCTTTAAATGTGAGCAGCTTAAGGAATATCCCAAATCATTCGGTATGGACAGTTCCATCCAGAATTATAAGGACAAGAAGGAACTGTTTACCGGAATAGATGACCTGACGATAGTCACTCCTTCGGAGTGGTTAAAGGACAAGGTACAACAGTCATTCTTAAGGGAATATCCGGTAGTCGTGGTTCCTACGGGGATAGATCTGACACGGTTTTATCCGTATCCGGAGACACTGACGGAGGATAACCTGATTTACAGGATCAAGAACAGACTGTCGCTTCGGAATAAGACGATAATCCTGGGGGTGGCCAATCCGTGGAGAGAGAGAAAGGGGCTTCTCCAGTTCCATCTGCTGGCCAAGACGTTAAGCGACAGATATGCGATCATTCTTGTCGGGCTTAATGATAAACAGATCGCCGATCTTCCCGAAGGAATAGTGGGATTATCAAGGACAGACAGTCCGGAGGAACTTGCAGCCCTTTATTCCATGGCAGATGTATATGTAAATCTCACTCTGGAGGATACTTTCCCGACTACCAATCTCGAGGCGCTGGCATGTGGAACGCCTGTGGTGACCTATAAGGCGGGAGGCAGTCCGGAGAGCATAGATGATACATGCGGGGAAACGGTGGACAGGAACAGTGTACAGGGAGTCGTTGCCGCGATCGAGAAGATCATGGCTTCCAAAGGTGAGAATTACACTGTGGAGAAGTGTCTGAGACGGGCACAGCTTTACAGTAAGGAATACAGATTTCTGGAATATATCCAGCTGGTATATGAGGCCCTGTAGAGCGGGGGCAGCCTTGCTTTACTTCTGATCCTCTGCTGTGCGGAACGGGATTTGTATGGACATAGTATATAAATTTCAGAAAAGCATAATACTTGCGATGAAATTCATCATGTACGCCGCTGCATTTGCGACGTTCTTTCTGATGTTCTCCATCGATAACCGTGAGATAATAGAGCTTTCACGTACGGCTGCGGTCACTCTTTCGACCTACGTTATCATCCTCGTGCTTTTATCGGGTACTTACGGAAGCTTTGATATCGGGAAGAGGAAGGATAAGGACATAGTATTTTCCCTTATGCTGTCCGGGGCACTGACGGATCTTATCACGTATTTTGAACTCACTATCATGAAAACGAACGAGGCGAACAATACCACGTTCAGGCTTGAGAATATCGGCATCCTCGTTTCCGTGCTACTGATACAGTTTGTCATATTCGTGATATTCGTAAGACTTGGCAGCAGGTTCTATTTTAAGTTAAATGATGCGGAAAAATGCCTGATAATCGCCGATGATAAGACAAGCGCCGGCCGTGTGGCAAAGGCTCTCGGCGATTTTTCAGAAAGATATGTCATTGCGGACGTGATCGGTTATGAGGACGATCAGCTCAAGGACAAGATAGTAAAGGCGGATACGGTGATACTTTACGAAGTGCCGGTGGATGTAAGGAAGGAAGTAATAGACTGGTGTTATCAGAACCTGAAGAATATATATTATAATCCTTCCGTTGCCGATATCCTTCAGCATAGTTCACAGCAGACTGTCATAGATGATATCCCGTTTTATGCGTGGCAGTTTCATCTGATCGGATTTGAGCAGAGAATAATAAAAAGACTTATGGATCTGAGCATCTCACTCATCCTGCTGGTGCTTACCAGTCCCATTCTTCTCATAAGCGCGATATGCATCAGGAAAAATGACGGCGGGAGCGTTTTTTTCAGACAAAAAAGGGCTACGGCTAACGGAAAGGTATTTGAGATATACAAGTTCCGCACGATGAAGGAAAACGTTGAGAACAGATCCGCCACAAGGGATGATGACAGGATCACGGGAGTCGGGAGAGTGCTGCGTAAATACAGGATAGATGAACTCCCTCAGCTTATAAATATCGTAAAGGGTGACATGAGCCTTGTCGGACCGAGACCGGAAATGATGGAAAATGTTGAGGATTATACCAGGGAGCTTCCGGAATTCAGGTACAGGCTCAGGATGAAGGCAGGGCTTACGGGATACGCCCAGATCTTCGGGAAATACAATACAAGTTCAAGAGATAAGCTGATGCTCGATCTTATGTATATTGAGAATTATTCGCTGGTAAAGGACATCCAGCTGCTGTTCCAGACGGTGCTTGTGATATTCAAAGCGGATGAATCAACGGAGGCGTTCGGTGATAAGTGAACCATCTGTTTCCATTATAACGGTTACATATAACAGCGGTGCCACGCTTAAAAGGACGATAGAGTCCGTGCTTGCGCAGACGGCGGCACCAAGGGAATATATCATAGTGGACGGCTGTTCGACGGATGATACCCTGTCCATAGCCGAGAGCTTCAGGGAAACCTTTGATGAAAAAGGAATATCGTATTCCGTGATATCAGAGCCCGACAATGGCATATATGATGCCATGAACAAGGGTATAAGGCTTGCAATGGGTGATATCATAGGCATGATCAATTCGGATGACTGGTATGAACCGTGTGCCGTTGAAACAGTGTTGTCAG
>JAFSZZ010000176.1 GCA_017458765.1 Lachnospiraceae bacterium
ATCAAATGACAGAGGACCGTCAACTATGCAGTCCTTTATCCCGCCTTCCGCATTAAGCCTTGTAAGCTCGGCCGCATCTACCGTACAGGGCATTTTCTCGTTGACTGTCTCAAGCGCTGCCAAAGGCGCAACCTTGGGCATATTTACACCGCAGGCCCTGGCAACTTCAACTGTATAATCAATGATACATTTTTTATCCTCAAGTGTCGGATAAGGCATGAACGCAACATCTGTAAGGAACAGAAGCCTGTCGATACCGGGTATCTCAAATACAGCAACATGGGACAGAGGCTTACCGGTCCGAAGTCCCACTTCTTTATTGAGCACACTGCGAAGGAATGTGGCTGTAGGGAGAAGTCCCTTCATATACATATCCGCTTTGCCGTCATGCACAAGACCCACCGCCTTAAGTGATGCTTCCGTAACATCCTTCTCATCAATGATCTCATAATCATCCATGTTCATTCCGAGAGATTCTCCGATCCTCCTGATCTCATCCTCATCTCCGACAAGGATAGCATCTGCGATATCGCGTTCCTTGGCTGCCTTTATGGCCTCCAGTACCGCTTCATCCTGTGCTACCGCAACGGCAACCTTCTTCCTGCTGATGGATGACAGGTTTGCCGTCAGTTCCTTAAAATTCTTAGCCATTTCCGTTTCCTTCTTTCTTCATATTATGATCAGGATACCACGTATTCCCTTGATCTCGTTGTTAAAATCCCTTTTCCTCAAACCACTTAAGGCCTTCTGCCTCTGTGATAAAATACTTATTCTCGGTTTCGGGCGAATTTGACATCTTCTTATGCTTGCTCGACTGTACCGATACTTCATAAGAATTGCCTTCAATATATGCTATACATTTACATCCAGCATGCGCCAGCGTTTCATGAAGCTTGACATACTGCCCGCTGCCCTTGGGGCTGACCTGCTGAAGTTCCTCGATAAATGCCATGTAAGCGAAGCCTTTCTCATCATTCCAGTCCTTTGCAAGATCGACAAGATTCTCGTACAGCCACTCGATCTCATGGGCGTGCGCAACTCCGTGTCCCTTCGAATACACTATCCTTCTGGTCTCATCAGTCCATACTTTAAAGCTCTCTTTTTCCCTCTCCATACGCTTCTCCCATATTTTTGTTATAGTAAACTCTTTACTCAGTCCTTTTACATGCTGTAAACAGCACACAAAAAGCAATTTCAATTGTATATAAAAATCCCTGATATTTCAAGTCTGTTATCTCTGTGCTTTCATGCTTACCTTGGCTTCATACATCTCCTCATCGGCGCGTTTGAACACACTCTCAACGCTCTCATCTTCACCCTGGACATATACAGCCATTCCCATAGCTGCGGAATAGCGGTGCCACGGCTCCGCGTCACTGTTTGCAAAGGCTGCCGCGAGTTCTTCCCTCGCCGTCTTTATTAGCTCATCCCTGTTGGCATAATCCTTGCCTTCAAGTATGATAACAAATTCATCACCGCCCACTCTGAATATCGGAGACCGCTTAAATATATCCGATAATATCGCGCAGACCCCGACTATGTATTCATTTCCCTTATCATGTCCGAACTTGTCGTTAACTTTCTTAAGGAAATTGATATCCGCCATCACTATCGCGAAACGTGCTACCCTGTTAAAGATGTCCGTCTCGAGATCCTCACATTTTTTTTCATATGCAGCCCTGTTCTTTACCCTTGTGAGCGGATCGTAATACGCAACATCATTTATCCTGTTCACATATCCCTTAAGGCCTTCCACCTTTTTCTCGGCAGAAACATTGTCTTTTGCATAATCCCTGACATTAAGCGACATTTTATATATGGACTCACTCAGAAGCCTGATCTCGTTATTAACCTTCAATTCCGGCTGTGAAAAGACCAGATTATCCGGATCATATTTTCCATGAGCCGACTCATCATATTCCTTCACTTTGTCATTAAGAAGAGTGATGGGACCGATCACATTCCTGTTCAGCCACAAAAGCAGCATAAACATCAGGATAAGGCCCAAAAGAACTATGAGCAGGATATTCAATATCATGTTCTTATATAATGACTGTTTGAGCTCATCCAAGGATATATCAACACAAAACACGCCATAATGGTAACCCGATGAATCAATGAGAGGTCTGGCAAGTGTGTAGTCCACTCCCCACTTGGACGGCTGGAGAAATAACACATCTTCATCACCGTTTAATATCTCCCGGAACTTTTCAACGGTATCCTTGTCATACCATCCCTCATTTCCATCGCCGAGATGCAAGACGTTCTCCGGCTCGTTTTCCTTCTCATACCTTGAATTTGCCGAACATATACTTCTTATCCCGACAGGATCATCCGGATCCAGTATTTTCACAATATACAGATAATGAAGATCCGGATAGTGATCTACAAAATCATCGAAAAATTCCTGCGTTTCCTTATATTTTTCCGATTCTATATATGTTCTTGCGCACTCCGACATATCGTCATTGTCAATATGCGGCTCTACATACGAGAGAATGCTCTCCATCTGTTTACTGTAACGGGCATAGAATGACTTTGTGTATATCCTGTATGTGGCAAAAGACAAACCAATAACGATCAGCACTATGTGCAGCAATACCATGATCGTTATTATCTTTTTGATCGGGCAAAACTTTTTGTCCTTCATCATTCATCCTTTCCTGACCGGGTTTATCGAAGTGACCGCAAATACTATCATATCAACCGTTACTATTGTAGCTCCGACCGGAGTCGATAAAAGTATCGACATCAGCATACCCAACACGGCACAGATGACCGCAATGACCGCCGAACATATCACCACACTGTGGTAGTTCTTAAAAATGCGCATGGCCGAAAGAGCAGGAAAGATCACCAGCGCCGATATAAGGAGGGAACCCACCAGATTCATCCCCATTACAATTATCACTGCGATAAGTATCGCTATGATAAGATTATAACGGTCTGCATTTATACCTGTTGCCGAGGCAAAATCTTCATCAAAGGTTACTGCAAATATCTTATTGTATAAAAATATAAACAATCCGATAACAACAACTGCGAGGATAACGCTGAACCACACCTCACTCTCGGTCAGAGTGAGAAGTGATGTCGATCCGAACAGGGTCGAGCATACATCTCCGGAAACATTGGCCGATGTTGAAAAGACATTCACTATAAGATATCCGATCGCAAGTGCTCCTACGGAAAAAACCGCTATCGCGGCATCACCCTTAACCTTTGCATTTTTACCTGTACGTAAGAGTATTATCGCTGCAACGATAGTAAGCGGCAGAACGATAACATTGTTATTTATCAACTTAAAGACACTTGCTATGGCCATTGCTCCGAATGCAACATGCGACAGTCCGTCGCCTATAAACGAATATCGTTTAAGAACAAGTGTCACTCCCAAAAGTGATGCCGACAATGATATTACGACAGCGACCACAAAAGCATAGCGCACAAAAGGGTATGAAAAATATAAAGCAAGCGTGGAAGGAATGCTCATGACCGGTCTCCTCCTCTGTACTGAGCATCATATGTCTCGTTCTTATCCGCTTCCTCGAATTTCCTGTCAGGTTCGTATCCCGTGATACGTTTCTGTTTGTTCTCGTTTTGATGACAGTGATCCTTGTGATGCTGATGGAATGATTTCCAGCTCTCGCTCATAAGATATGCGTTTTTATCACCGAAGAAAACCTGCTCCCTGCCTATCTGGAGGATCTTGTTTGAGTGGCCCATTGCTTCTTCAAGGTCATGGCTTACCATAACGATCGAAACACCCGCTCTGTTAAGCTCCGACAGCAATCCGTAGAATTCACAGGTAACCTTGTAATCAAGACCTGTTACGGGTTCATCGAGCAATAAAAGCTTACCCGCCGCGCACAGAGCCCTTGCCAAAAGCACCCTCTGCTGCTGTCCGCCCGAAAGTTCTCGGTAGCACTTCTTCCGAAGTTCCCATATGTCCATCCGCTTCATGTTTTCTTCGGCGATCTTTTTTTCACTCCTGTTGTAAAACGGTCTCCATCCGCATTTGCTCAGACATCCGCTTATTACTATTTCCCCGACAGATGCCGGAAAATCGCGCTGGAATTCCTTGTTCTGAGGAAGATATCCAATCTCATTCCTCTTTATATCATCGGAAAATACGATACTCCCGCTCATCGGCTTATTAAGGTTCATAAGTGCCTTCATGAGAGTGCTCTTGCCCGCTCCGTTCTCACCTATGATGCACAGATAATCACCTTCCTCAACTTCAAAATTGATACCCTCGGTGACCACCCTGCCGTCATATCCCAATTTCAGATCCCTGCATGTTATATATGCCATTTTTTCTCACTCTGTGTCATATCAGGATTTTTGTTTTATATAGTAACATATCAGCTGTATTATTGCAAAAATTCATGCTGCCATATTTTGCCTCACAATAATCCACCCCCGCGATCACTGTGATCACGGGGGTGTGAATATTCATAACAGTATATTATTATGCCTGCTTAGCTGCCTTGGCTGCCTTGATCTCCTCAGTTAACTTAGGAACGATCTTGTTAAGGTCGCCTACAACACCGTAATCGGCAACATCGAAGATAGGAGCATCCTCATCCTTGTTGATGGCAACGATGACATCTGATTCTTCCATACCTGCAACGTGCTGGATGGCACCCGAGATACCTACTGCAACATAGAGGTTGGGACGAACAGTCTTACCTGTCTGGCCTACCTGCATATCCTTAGGCTTCCAGCCTGCATCAACAACCGCACGTGAGCATGATACCTGTCCGCCGAGTGCTTCAGCAAGATCCTCAAGGATCTTGAAGTTCTCGGGAGAACCAACACCTCGTCCGCCTGATACTAAGATCTTCGCATCCATGATATCCTTAACGTCCGATACAGCCTTAACAACTTCCTTGATCGTAACGTATCTGTTGTTCTCGGTAAAGCCGGGATTGAATTCCACAACCTCAGCCTTGGCACCCTTGATAGGTGTTATCTTCTGCATAACACCGGGACGTACCGTAGCCATCTGAGGACGGTTGTCGGGACATGCGATGGTAGCGATCGTGTTACCGCCGAATGCGGGACGTGTCATGAGGAGCTGTCCGTGAAGCTGCTCATCTTCCTTGCCCGGTATAGGCTGAAGCGGGAAATCACCGATATTAAGTACTGTACAGTCAGCCGTAAGACCCGTCTCAACACGTGCCGAAACGGTAGGTCCGAGATCACGTCCGATAGCGGTCGCACCTACGAGAACTATCTCGGGCTTGAACTCGTTGATAACCGATGAAAGTGCATGTGCATAAGGCTCGGTCCTGTATTCCTTAAGTGCCGGATCGTCAACTACTATAACCTTATCGGCACCGTACTCTGCAAGACTGTCTGCGAGTGACTTTACATCAGATCCGATAAGAACGGCCGTTACTTCCTTGGTCTCAAGAGACTCTGCAAGCTCTTTGGCCTTTCCAAGTAATTCGTATGCTATTGAGCTGACCTTATTGTCAACCTGCTGCGCAAACACAAAGACACCCTTGTACTGCGCGATCTGTTCAGGAGTCATTTTCATAATAATTCACCAAACCCTTTCTTATATAATGTGCTTTTCGTCTAATTTACCAACGATATATGATACTGCTTCTTCGGGTGATTCGGGCACAATCTTTTCACCTGCACCTTTACGAACCTTATCCGATGCCTTGGCTATCTTGGTAGGTGAACCGTTAAGTCCAAGGTTGCCATCTTCTACATCCTTAAGGTCTGCACGTCCCCAAGTGGTTATCTCCGCTGCACATGCATCGAAGATCCCGCCGGGAGTCATATATCTGGGCTCATTTAATTCTGAAAGAGCTGTGATAAGGCAGGGCATCTTAGCCTCAAGCATATGATAACGATCATCATACTGACGCTTAACGATAACCTTGTCACCATCGATCTTTATTTCCTGCGCATATGAGATCACGGGAAGTCCAAGGTGCTCAGCGATCTGAGTACCAACCTGAGCCGTATCACCCTCGATAGCCTGACGGCCTGTGATGATAAGATCATACTCAAGATTCCTTAAAGCTCCTGCGATAGTTGTTGATGTTGCCCATGTGTCCGCACCGCCAAGTACGCGATCCGTTACGAGAACGCCCTTGTCAGCGCCCATTGCCATTGCTTCGCGAAGTACATCCGTAGCCTTGGGAAGTCCCATGGTAAGAACGGTAACTTCTGCACCATACTGATCCTTTAATCTGAGTGCTGCCTCGAGACCTGCCTTGTCATCAGGGTTCATGATCGCGAGCATGGCACCTCTATCAAGTGTTCCGTCGGGATTGAACTTAACGCCGCCCTTGGTATCCGGAACCTGTTTAATACATACTACTACTTTCATAGTTTTTGTCCTTTCTGTAATAATCTTTATCTATTTTACAGCCGCGGGATCTCAAATCCTTCTTTTTTGATTTCCCCCGTCTTCCAGCCGCGGGATCTCAAATCCTTCGGATTTTCGATCGCGCAGTTGCGTTGCAACTGCTTCCATCTTCATCCACTCAAGCTCATGCCCGCAAGCGGTCA
>JAFSZZ010000177.1 GCA_017458765.1 Lachnospiraceae bacterium
GGAACGGATAAGTATCAGGATCTCCTCACCGCCCCACCGGCATACACAATCCTCATCCCTTACATCTTCCAGGATTATGCCGGATACCTCTTCAAGCACGATATCCCCTGCCGCATGACCGTATGTGTCATTTATCTTTTTAAAATCATCTATATCGGTCATTATTATGCATAACATTTCACCCTTCTGTTCCGCCCTTTCTATCGCATCCCTGAGATAAATATCCATACTCCGCCTGTTCATGAGCTTTGTCAGCGGATCGTAATTGGCCAGTTGTTCAAGGGATGTATTCTCGGATTCAAGATGATGCTGCATATAATATACCTCCAGTGAAAACAGCAGCGCCACTACCCAAAGGAAACAGAAGGTAAGTATTATATTGAACAGGTATACCCTGTCAATAAATGATTCCGTAACTTCAACATCCAGTATCGATCCTTCATATACACAGTATTCCCTCACAAAGAAATAACATACAAACACGATCGCGGAATATATGAGCGGTATACGGAAGTTCTGCTTAAAATACGGAACAGTATAAGCGATGTAGAATGAAAGGGGAACAAGTCCGAGCGTATATGACATAAATCCCCAGTCCCATCCCACAAGAAGGGATGCAAGCACGGAATGAAGAAGTATCTCTATAAAAGTTGCGATAAAAACATAGGTGAAGCGGTATACTCTGCCGGTGATCACGGTTATACCTATGTAGAACAGCACCGTGAGGGCATTGTAAATAAACATCATCCTTACACCTGCTATATAAAACAGGATTGCCATACACAGATGTACCAGTGACAGTATTACACCACAGCTCTGATATTTTCTCCGTTCATTCAGTTTTCTCTCACCCCTGAACGTATCCCTGAGCGCAGTCACCAATTCACTCATTGATGTCTCCTCGTATAAAATGCCTGATGCTCTTCTTATCCGGTCTGTCAGGATAGACAATATTACTATACCACACATATGGCTCGTTCTCCATGTTGATTTTCCATTATTATATATGGATTTGTTGAACTAAATACGGAAAAAAGGTACAATCAATACCATGCAGAGATCAAAACCTTATATTAAACAGATAATACAGTGGTGTGCTGCCGTTGCGGCTTCCCTCTTTATAATGAACCTTTTATCCTTTGCCTTCTATGATCCGTGTCAGGAACTCATAAGAACGCAGGGTTCCACGACCGGTTTTCTGCTTCCGGGAAGCAAGGGTGTCTACGGTCTTGAAGGATACTGTATTGCCAATATTGACGAAAACGGCTACGTGAACAGGGATCTTCCCCGTGCTTCTTCATATTATGTGGTTGCAGGAGCATCCCATACGGAAGGTCTTTTCCTGCCGCTTAAACTGCGGTACAGCGACCGTCTTAACGCGATGCTCGGACCGGATAACGAACTCCGGGTATACAACATAGGAAGGAGCGGTAATTTCTTCTCCGTAGTACTCCAGCATCTTGACGGGATCCTGGGTGAATTCCCGGATGCAAAGGGCATCATCATAGAGACAGATACCCTTACCTACGACACTAAAGCTCTGTATGATTCCATGTCTCAGACAGGATATGACCCGGATGAGACCGCATCGGAAATGTATTCTGCTCTTTCCGGAAGACAGAAGTTCTCAATGCAGGTAAAACAGTATCTTCCATTGGTACGTGAACTCCATAAACAGTATCTTACATATCTGAATATGTCGGAAGAAGCGGCACCTTCCGATATACTCAACCCGGATTTCTGGGCACAGGAGTATGCAGGCGGATATACAGATGCCCTTGATTCACTGATGTCATTTATAAGGAGCAAAACCGATAAACAGATAATTATCCTTTACCATCCGGCAATATCCCTTGAGCCCGACGGAAGCATGAAGCTCCTTACCAACGGAGCGGAGCCCTATTATAAGGAGATCTGTGCTAAATACAATATTGATTTTGTCGATATGTCGGATGCTTATATGAAGGCTTATGATGAACATCATACGGTTCCTTACGGATTTTCCAACACTACCATGGGTGCAGGTCACACCAACCGTGATGCCCACAGAATGATAGCGGAAGAACTGTATAAGGTGATCGAAAAATAAACTGCTGTATCATTGAATAACCTTAAGGAAGAAAGCTATGTCATTCTTATCCGTTCAGTTCATGATCCTTATAACAGTACTGATAATACTGCTTAAGTTCATACACGATAAATACGCCGAACGTATCCTGCTTCTTGCGGCAAGTTATCTGTTCTATGCCTGTTTTGACCTCCGTATGCTCGCGGTCCTTATCGGACTGTCCGTATTTACATGGTTTGGCGGGAAAATGATGATCCTTTCAAAGACTGCCGGGAACGTTAAGGCTTCAAAAGCCATATGCCTTGCCTGTATCGCCATACAGACCGCCGTACTCTTATTCTTTAAATTCTCCGGCCTGCTGCCGATGCCCGTGGGACTCTCCTTTTATATGCTCCAGGCGATAAGCTTCCTTGCCGACAATTACTCTGAAAAACTCCAAAAATATCCTTCTTTTATCGATTCTCTCATATATATCGGGTTTTTCCCTCAGATAGTATCGGGGCCCATTGTAAAGGCAAAGGATTTCATCCCGCAGCTTGATAACAGAAAGGAGCTTACGAAGGAGCGCTTATCTTACGGTGTACAGCTTTTTGCTCTCGGTGCCTTTATGAAGCTTGTCATGGCGGACAGACTTGCGGTCTCTGTAGACAGCGTATATTCCGCTCCCTGCGCGTACAGCGGTTTAAGTCTTTTTATCACTTCCGTAGGATATTCACTGCAGCTGCTTTTTGATTTTGCGGGGTATTCAAATATGGCGATATCGGCTGCATGGCTGCTTGGATATGATCTGGGTAAGAACTTCAACCTGCCTTATCTTGCATCCGATCCTTCCGATTTCTGGAAACGCTGGCATATAAGCCTGTCCTCATGGTTAAGGGACTATGTCTACATTCCTCTCGGCGGGAGCAGAAAGGGTAAATTCCGCACCTATCTGAACATTTTCCTTACCATGCTCATAAGCGGGCTGTGGCACGGATCAACGATAAACTTCATCATCTGGGGAAGCCTGCACGGACTGTGGCAGGTAATCCATCGCGCCGTAAGGGATATCGGGATGTCTTCCGCATCCAATAAAAAAGCAGAAGGGCACAATACTCTTCCGCTGCGTTTTCGGCACTTTGCTTCGATAATAGTAAACTTCATTATAGTGGATTTCCTGTGGATACCCTTCAGAACCGAAACCCTGTCGGATACATGGATGATAGTTTCCCGTATCATAATGCTTAAACCGGGAATATCATATTATTATGTATATACCTTTATCTTTGCTGCGATACTGATAATTGTCCAGTTGTTCGCAGTGTACCGAAACAACGGTGACAACCCGTTAAAACCGCTTCCTCTCAATACTCTTCATGGAAAGGTCATCTTCTGCTGCTTCATTATTTCCATAGCGATGTTCGCTTATTTCGGAAACGGGGCTTTTATCTACGCACAGTTTTGATGATATCCGGAATCTGACATGATCCGGAGCTTTACTCCGATAAAAATACTTTGAGTTCCTCCGGCGTACCGAGAACATGCACCTTGTCGGGTGATATGTCCGAAATATAGATCTCTCCTCCCTTTGACAATAAATGATCATATAACGGAGCTACATATTTTTCCCCGTTCACAAGTTCTCTTTCACTATCCCTGTAATACTCATTATACAGATCTTCATACAGCCCGCAGGTCTTAAAATAATATGCTCCGAGAGTACAATGATCTGATATCCTCTTCTTTTCCTTTATCTCAGCCACCCTGCCTTCATCATCAAGCCTTACAAAACTCCAGTGGTCACCCTCTGCCCTAAAGCATGGGATGAAACCGTCCCCCTTAAGTTCCCCGGAATTCATCTCTCCGGCTTCAACATAGGTGTCTATATTGTAAATGAGCAGTGCATGCTCCCTGTCCCAGTACTCAGCGGCAAGCATAGCTGTAGTCGCCTGTCCGTCCGTAAGATAGTCAAGCAGGATCACCCCGGGCTCCCTGATCCCAAGCGCCCTGCATTTATCCATGATAAAACCCTCAACATCATTGGTTTCATCCTTCATTGCGATGAATATATATTTATCTGCCCTGTCCCTGTAACCTTCAAGACTTATCAACGACCACTCAAAAAGCGTCCTTCCCTTGGCCTCTATCATATATTTGGGAACCGTGTATCCGGCTTTTCGAAACCTCGATCCCAGCCCGCCCATTGTGATCACTATATCAATATCCTTACTCATGCTTTATCCTTCCTTTTTCCGGTTGGAGCCTTTTTCTTAACCGTTCCGTTTACTGCTCCGGCTGCTGTTTTCTTCTTCGATCTTCCGGCCGTTTTCTTTACCGAAAAACCGAACTTCCCCAGTTTCCTGCCAAGTGCATAATACTCTCCGTGCGAATAGGCTATCAGTCCGCATTTTTCCAATGCAAACCTGCCCTTTTCATCCATATACGCATCATCAACCGTAACACCCATGACTTTTCCTATGAACATGTCATGCGAACCGAGCCTGTCGATATTGACTACCTTGCAATAGATATTGACCGGACTCTCGGCAATGGCAGGCGTATCCATAAACTCAGACTTATATTCCGTAAGCTTCTTTTCCCTGAACTTATCGCAGTCCCTTCCGGATCTCACACCACACCAGTCACAGGCTCCAGCAAGTTTTTCGGTGACCAGATTTATCACAAATTCACCGCTGTCTGTGATGATATCATGTGAATACCGCTCTTTTCTTACGGATATGGATACCATCGCCGGCTCCGAACATACCGTGCCCGCCCATGCGACCGTTATGATATTCGGCTTCTCCCCTGCCCTTTTGCAGCTGACCATCACTGCCGGTACAGGATACAGCATATTTCCCGCTTTCCAGGACTGCTTTCCCATCATCCTAACCTCTCTTTATCTGAATCTCTTAAGATAATCCTTCCGTTCCGTTGTCCGTCTTATCTTAAACAGCTTTCTTTTATCCTTTACCGAGTATCTCATCCGAGTCAAGTATTATCGTGAACGGACCTTCATTTACAAGGCTCACCTGCATATCCGCACCGAATTCTCCGGTTTCTACCTTGTCCACCTGCTCCCTGCACTTTGATACCACATATTCATAAAGCCTGTTTGCTTCCTCGGGCGACCCTGCCTTTATAAATGAAGGTCTGTTGCCCTTCCTGCAGTCAGCATATAAAGTAAACTGCGATACCATCAGGATCTCACCGCCCACATCCGCAAGGGACAGATTGGTCTTTCCGTTTTCATCGGGAAAAATGCGTAGTCCCAAAAGCTTATTGACCATACGGTCCGCGATCTGCTCATTATCATCCTGCCCTACTCCGACAAGGATCATATAGCCTTTTCCTATCTTACCCTTTGTTTTTTTATCTATCTTAACTTCCGCTTCCGAAACAACCTGTATAACAAAACGCATTGCGTATCCTGCCTTTCATAATATGTATTGCCCCCTCCTTCGTCGGCGGCCAGTCGTCGGAACCATCCTGAATTATGCTTCGCATAATGGTTCCTCCTCTGACATCACCTTTTTGGCATATGAGCATGTTGGGATCACTTTCACCTTGCTCTTATCGGCAGCCTCAAGGATCTTATATACAAGCCGTTTTGCGATACCCTTTCCTTCATGCTCCGGCATGACCTCCGTGTGATAGATCACCCATCCGTCCTGTGTTTTCCTAAAATCACATTCACCTATCTGCTCTCCGTTGCGTATCGCCACACTCCTTGAGTTATCCTCGTCAAATTCTATCTCTGTCTCATGAGTGTAAACGCAGCTTAACGCACCCGTAGGGCATTTATCAATTGTCTGCCATATCTCCATAGTCGGTGCCTGCGTAAGGTCTATCCATGGCCTTCTTTCGAAACTGAAAGTCTTCGGACTGCCCGTAACGCAGCGCTTCGCATGCCTGCATTTTTCCGAATCCCAGAAAACCGCTATATCTCCGTATTCATATAACCTGTGCATAGTCACTGTCTCCTTCCCGTAAGGTACTATGTCAATATTATAAACCCGATCTGTCTGCGGTCAACATGAATTCATCCGCAGTAATTTCCGCGGTAAATATCCGGTCCGGATATCTTGCGCTCAAACTTTTCTGATGATATGATTCAAGGAACAAAGTTCTTAAGGAGAGTATATGCGCATACTCATAGTCGAAGATGAAAAATCTCTTGCACAGCTTATAAGTGACAGGCTTAAGAAGGACCGATATACAACAGATATCTCAAACGACGGGGAAGAAGGCTTATACAATGCCCTCTCCGGGATCTATGACCTTATCATACTTGACATTATGCTCCCTAAGGTTGACGGGATCACGATACTTAAGGAACTCAGAAAAGAGGATCATGATGTCAAAGTCATAATGCTGACCGCAAAGGCTGAACTTGATGACAGGCTGCTCGGATTTGCAAACGGTGCGAACGATTATGTTCCGAAACCCTTCCACATTGATGAACTCATAGCCCGTGTCAATGCACAGCTCAATATCGGAAGGACCGTAGACGAAACGCTTAAGTATGGCGATCTCATCCTTGATTATCCGTCATCCGAAATAAGTTCGGATATATCGGGAGAAAGCATAAGCGTTAACAATAAGGAGTTTCAGCTCCTTGAATATCTTATGAACAATCCGGAACGTATCCTTTCAAGAGAGATGATATATGACAGGATCTGGGGGATGGAATCGGATGCTCTGTCCAATAACCTTGAAGCATACATGTCCTTTGTCCGTAAGAAACTGAAAATGATAGGCTCAAAAGTATCAATTAAGACAATACGCAACATGGGCTACAAACTGACCAAAGAGGAATAGCCAAGTGAAAGAACTCAGAAAAAAGACCATCCTTACAATATTTTCCATTCTTTCCGCGATACTCATAACGGCTCTTACGGTACTTAACATCAACAGTTACAGGCGCGAGTATTCAAGCATTGAACACGGACTCAATATTTTTGATGACAAAGGCGGTTTCAGAGGCGGGCGTCCCGGGCCGAACGGAAACGGGAACGAAGAAAAGAAACTCATTCCGCGCGATCTTGACAATATGATGATCATGGACAATGAGGTCTATACCGTAAAGCTTGATAAAGATGGTAATATCACGGATATCTTCAGTCACGGAAATACTTCGGATGATTTCGATATAGAAAAGATCGCATCCGGGATAAGAGACACTGTTTCGGATTCTACGTCAGACCTTATCTTTATCGGAAACCTGTATCATGATGATTATTCATATAAGTACAGAAATAGCGATCTCATCGTGGTACTGAACAATGAAGAAAGGTCCACCAAGCTCAGAACTCTTCTGATAGGATCGGTCGTTTTTTTCATTTTCATGGAAGCCTTTCTTTTTCTTGTATCACGTCTGATCACGGGATGGATAGTAAAGCCCGCAGAGGAGGCTTTCAGGCGTCAGAAGGAATTCATCGCCGATGCCTCACATGAACTTAAGACTCCCCTTGCCGTTATCATGGCTTCCGCCGACGAGCTTAAAAGTGACGAGACTGCGGATAAAAATGAGCAGTATATAGAGAATATCCGCTACGAATCAGACAGGATGAACCGGCTTATCACCGGGCTTCTCAATCTGTCAAAACTTGAAGATGACAGACCGGCTGTCTCATATAAGGAAGAAGATCTGTCAAAGATCATTGAAAAAACATGCCTGTCTTTCGACGGTGTTGCCTTTGAACAGTCCGTCATGATACAGACAGACATCGAAGATAACCTTAAGCTTAAATGCAGTAAGGATGAGATGGAAAAAATGATATCAACGATCCTTGACAATGCGGTAAAGCACAGCTACAGGGATACAACAATAAGAGTGACCGCTCACCGGATAAAAGGCAGTATAACGATAAAGATCATTAATTCCGGAGATCCGATCCCGGATGAAGATAAGGAGAGGATATTCGAAAGGTTTTACAGGTCGGACAGATCAAGGGACCGCAGTGATAACCGGTACGGACTGGGGCTTGCAATAGCAAGGAGGATAGCTTTAAACCATAACGGTGATATTAAGGCCTATTCCCGGGACGGAGATACGACATTTGAGATAATGCTTAAATAGTGAGAACGTCTTCTTAAGACAGGGGCAAGATCCCTTGTCTTTTTAATATTCATTTAAGATTGGGGTAGTATCCTGTATCCATAAAGAAAATCATGAAAGGACGGATCTACATGAGCGGATACAAAGAGGTCTTTAGAAGAACCGAGATAAAATACCTTTTAAATGAAGAACAACTGAGCGGTCTGATGCCATATCTTGAAACGATGGCCAAAGTCGACAGATACGGTCTGTCAAGGATAAACAATATCTACTTTGATACACCGGATTACAGGCTGGTAAAGACTTCAATGGAAAAACCCATATACAAGGAGAAGCTGAGACTGCGTACCTACGGTAAGACAGATGATGATACCAATTCATTTATAGAGATAAAGAAAAAATACGATGGGGTTGTATATAAACGCAGGATCTCGGGCAGATACCTCGACACATACAGTTATCTTATCAGCCGCAGTTCTGCAAATGACAGCTTCGATCACTCACAGATATCAAAAGAGATACGGGAATTCCTGAAACTGTACGGTGACTTAAGACCTGCGATGTGCATATGTTACGACAGGATAGCGATGATCGGTACGGAAGATGCTGAGTTCAGAGTTACCTTTGACAGGAACATAACATGGAACGATAAGTGCACCGATCTGAGAAAAGCCGGAGAAGGCAGAAAACTTCTCAAGGACGGCCAGTGCCTGATGGAGATAAAGGTAAGCAATTCAATGCCGATGGGACTTGCAAGAAAGTTAAGCGAACTTAGGATATTCCCGGTTTCCTTTTCCAAATACGGGTCCGGATATGCAGACATGATAAATACCGTAACTTATAAAAAGACAGAGAGGACCGCCGATCTTAGCCCTGTAAAGGAGGGCGGTGTAATGAAAGGAGTTGCAGCATATGTTTGATACTATTTTTTCTTCGATACTTACAAACGGGACCTTCACGGGATCCGAACTGGCCATATCAACACTGGCATCTTTGGTATGCGGCCTGATAATAGCCGGTGCGTATATGATCAAAAACAGATGTTCAAGAAGTTTTCTTATAACCCTTATACTGCTCCCTTCGATAGTCGAGCTTGTGATAATACTCGTAAACGGCAATATAGGAGCAGGAGTTGCGGTTGCGGGAGCCTTTTCATTGGTAAGGTTCCGTTCGGCACCGGGCAGAGGCCAGGAGATAACCGGCATCTTCCTTGCAATGGCAGCAGGCCTTGCAACCGGTATGGGATACGTGGGAGTAGCGATCCTCTTTTCACTGCTCATATCCGGGATCAATCTTCTCTTAAACCTGACTGATCTGAATTCGGATGCAAAAGGGATGAAAACTCTTAAGATAACTGTTCCGGAGAACCTGGATTATGAGGGAAAATTTGATGATATTTTCAAACGATACTTAAAATCCTATACCTACGAAGAAGTAAGGACTACCAATATGGGAAGCCTGTACAGGATAACCTTGAGCGTACTGCTTAAAGATAATGTGTCAACAAAAGATTTTATCGATGATCTGCGCACGGGTAACGGTAATCTGGATATAAGCCTTGGCAGAATGATCGACAGCATGGATTCGCTTTGACGCGGATCTTCAACAGTGAAAAACATAATACGGAGGAAGATAAATATGAAGAACAAAATGTTAACAATGGCAATGGCAGCAGCAATAACAGCAGCACTTACTGCATGTACAACAACAGGAGCCGTAACTACAAACATAAACGATGATGCGGTATCAAAAATCCTCTCAGGACCGGCTGTGGCAGGAACAGTTGAGGACGAAACCGATACGGATGAAAGCAGGCAGGAGCACTCAGACAGCGATAGCGTGTTTACCGGGAATGATACGGAGGAGACACCCGATCTTACAAATGCCGGGACACTGACGGTAGAAAGCGGTAAGGATATAACGATCGACGTGGGCGGAACATATATATTGACCGGCAAGGCAGATGATGCCTCAATTATAATAGACGCTCCGGATGATGATGAGATACAGCTTGTGCTTGATTCTCTTACAATGACCAACAAGGATACTCCGTGTATCTATGTTAGAAATGCGGCTAAAGTATCTCTTACCCTAAAAGGCAGTAACGACAGCCTGTCTGTAACGGGAGATTTCAGTTCGGACGGCGATACGAAGACGGATGCGGTCATCTTCAGTAAGGATGACCTTACGATAAGCGGTACCGGAACGCTCACTATTGCTTCGTCGGACAACGGTATAGCATGTAAAGATACGCTCAATGTAACCGGAGGGAATCTTAACATAACCTGTAAGGGAAGTGCACTTGAGTCAAAGGATGAGATCCTGATCTCAGACGGCGCCGTAAATATCACTGAATGTAATGACGGTCTTCATGCAGAAGACAACGACGATGATACAAAAGGCAATATCTGTATAAGCGGCGGTGATATCAGCATAAATGCCGGTGACGATGCCATACATGCGACAACAGAAATACAGATTGACGGTGGGACATTTGATCTTAAATGTGCCGAAGGTATTGAAGGCACCGTGCTGCGTATAAATGATGGGGATATTAATATAGAAGCATCGGATGATGGTATAAATGCAGCGCATAAGTCAAGCGCTTTAACCCCCCTGTTTGAAATGAACGGCGGCAAAGTCACTATAAAGATGGCTGATGGTGATACTGACGGCATTGATAGTAACGGAGATATAATAGTAAACGGAGGAACCATAGATATCACCGGAAGATCCACCTTCGATTACGATGGTAAGGCAGAGTTTAACGGCGGTACCATAATCGAAAACGGAACAGAAACAAACACGATCACTAACCAGATGATGGGCGGCCGTGGAGGAATGGGCGGTCGCGGAAATATGCAAAACCCTGAAGGTATGGAAATGCCCGAAGGCATGGAAAGACCTGAAGGCATGGAAAGACCTAATGGCATGAAAAGACAAGATGGCATGGGTGGCCGTAAGCAAATGGCTCTTCCCGAAGATACCGGGATACAGGAATGACTTTAATTGTCTTCATCCATCATCTTAAGGATACTTTCCTTTACAAGTTCTGCCAGCTTAAGATGCCCTGACGGATCAAGATGAAGATGGTCCACCGATCCGGCGCTTACAGCTTCCGTGGCATTCAGGAAATAGCAGCCATATTGTTCAGCGACAAGTTTATACCATATGGCAAGCTCCTTTGACCTTTTGACTGAATTATCAGCATCAAAAAACGTCGCGAACCTGGATTCCTCAAAAGGCTCCGAAAGCGCCGGCGGTGATACCACAAGTATCTTCATCTGGGGACAGGAAATGAATTTCTCGCAATAAGCTTTTATCTTCATGAGCATATTCTGGAGGCTTCCTGCTATATCTGCGGCAGGAAGATGGAATTTCATCTTAAGATCATTACTTCCGAGCATGATGATAAGGATATCGGGGCGCTTGGTTTCCAGCATAGGAAGTACATAATCCATACCGCATTTTGTACCTCCTTCCCAGGGATCATCGTTTGCGATGGTCCTTCCGTTTTGCCCTTCCTCAAAAATCTCATAATCATCGCCGAGAAGCTTCCCAAGTACCTTGGGCCAGCGTGTCTCCTCATTATATCTTCCGCCGGTTTCCGGATCATATCCATACGTGTTTGAATCCCCAAAACATACTACCGATGTCTTCATGCCAATACCTCCTATCTTAATCTTTTTCGTAAAAGACGATGTCCATCCTGTCACTCACCTTATCGATCCTGCCTGTCCGATGATACCCAAGCTTTTCGTACAGGTGAAGGTTGCCTTTTTCCTGCAGTATTGTATCCAGACACCAGTGATCAGGTCCATATATCTTTTCTGCTTCCAGGATTGCCTGCTGTGCATAGCCTTTATTCCGATACTCAGACATGATCCATATAGGTGATATGCGCTTTCTGCTGCCATCCTTCTTATCCACTACACGGATCACTCCTACCTTCTCATCATTTGCCATAATGAAGAAATATGTCGTCCACGGCTGTTCAAACCTTGCTAATACTTTATCTATGCTTTCGGCTGCAGGGCTCATATCATGATCCTGATATTTCTCCAAAAGATCCGAAAACGCTTCAACCTGCATTTTCCAGACTGTTTCAACATCTTCCCGTACTATCGGCATCAATGTAAGTTGTAAATTAAGGATCTCTTTATCTCTCATGCTACTGTACTTTCTATATTTTACATACTTTTAATCCGGTTTTTTCAAACGCCTCCTTTATTCACCCCAATAATATTCTGTTTCCTGAGATGCTGTTTTTATACCAAACAAATCCATCATGAAATCTTCTCTTTCATTGTATATGTTCACAACATAAATACAGTTCGGCTCTATACGATAAAATACATAATTCTTTGCAACAAAAATGCAGAGACAGTCTGTGTCAACACCATACATATCATGAACATTGATTCCGACCTGTTCATACTCTCGTAAAGATCGAACACGACTTCCTATTTCTTTTATAATCTTTTTTCTAACATTCTCTCCATATTGAAAGTCAAGATATTTCTTTAGTTCCCGCATCTTTTCTGTATAATCGGGAGAGTATTTTAATTTCTTCAATCTATAATCCCCATCTCCCGATCAAATTCATCAGCATCAATCCATCCTTCTCGATCTGCCCGTTCTTCAGCTCTTCTCAAATCTGTAGCGAGTGCCCTGGCAGCTCTGATCCTGTCCAGTTCATCAGCTTCAGCAACCGTCATGATTGCATATGCACCATGTCCGTTTCTGGTAAGATAAACACGATTTTTATTATCAACTTCCTTTAGGACCTCTGTATAGTTCCTCAAATCTGAAATTGGCATTATACTTGGCATATTCACACCTCTTCCCATATATTTGGTCTACAATAAACCTACTTTTATGATACAACGCAAAAGACAAGCGTGCAAGTATATTTGCATGTTAATTTACATGTTATTTTGTCTCTTTGTGTAACACTTCTTAATGGTTATCTGTAAAAGACTCCTGTAAAAGACTCTAAAACAAGAGTCATAAATCCCATCAACGCCTTATACTACAAGGATTAATAAACAAAAGAACAGTCCTTGGAAAGACAGTTTACCTCTTGGAGGATAATCTGCTTTGCCCTTGGACACAGGCTTGTTACTCAAGCTCATTTACTCGGGAAATTCAAACCGTTTTTTTCTATTCTTTTCGTACTTCTTGCACGTATCATTTGATACGCTTTTCAATATATTCATACCGTTCAAATGCTACTGTACCCAAAGTGTACCCAAAAGGATTATATCACCTCGCATCCATTAAC
>JAFSZZ010000019.1 GCA_017458765.1 Lachnospiraceae bacterium
GACAGGCAGGACCACGGGGCAGACGGAATATGACCTTAACTTAAAGGTTGCTCTTAAGTTAAAAGCAGAGCTTACGGCAAGGGGCTATCAGGTTCTTATGATAAGGGAAACAAATGATGTCAACATCTCGAATGCTGAGAGGGCTCAGATAGCCAATAATGCAGGAGCGGCAGCCTTTATAAGGATACATGCAAACGGTTCGGAGAATCCGGCAGCCAACGGTGTGATGACGATCTGCCAGACGGCATCGAACCCGTATAATGGGGCTCTTCATGATGCCAGCAAGGCCCTGTCAGCTGCAGTGCTTAACGGAGTGGTGGCAAATACGGGAGCTAAGAAGGAGCGTGTATGGGAGACCGATACCATGACGGGGATCAACTGGTGCCAGACACCGGTCACCATAGTTGAAATGGGATATATGACAAATCCCACGGAAGATATGCTTATGGCAACGGATGATTATCAGTCCAAGATCGCTCATGGCATCGCTGACGGGATTGATGTTTACATGGGAGGCAGGTGATCGGATGAAACAAATGAATATGCTGGTTTCGGGCCTCGTCGGTTCGGGAGAACATAAGAGGATATGCGTATACTTCAGTGACAAGGATAAGTACGCGGAAGGGTCGATACCCGATTGTAAGATAACATCAAGTAAAGGCTTCAGCAGTGAAGAACTTGAGGAAATAGAGGAATATCTAAAGGACAACAGGGATCATATCATAGAGGAAGCTAAGAAAGTCAATCCCATGAAGGCCTTTTTGGGGAAGAAATGATAGTTACGGTAAACAACCTGGATCTTGCGCAGATTGCGGACAGCGGACAGTGCTTCCGTTGGAACAGGCTTGATGAGACAAGCTTTGAAGTCATTGCTTATGACAGGTATCTTAAGTTAAAGCAGAACGGAAATAAGCTAGATCTAAGCTGCGATGAAGAGCAGTGGAATGAAATATGGAGCACATATCTTGACATGGATACGGATTATGCGGACATTGGCAGGCGTATCCGGGAGACGGATGATGAGTACCTGAAAAAAGCCTATGAGCATGGGCAGGGTATAAGGATATTGCGTCAGGAATTATGGGAAACGCTCATCTCCTTTATTATTTCCCAGAACAACAACATTAAAAGGATAAGGGGCAGTATTGAAGCAATATGTAGAAAAGCCGCGCTGCCCGTAACAGGTGATGCGCCTTTGGAAAAATACAGATTTCCGAGGTCCTCGGAACTTAACAGGGAATTTTTTAATGATAGGGAACTGGGACTCGGATACAGGGATGTCTATCTTGCCGATATGTATGAATATGCGGCCTTACATCCCGATTTTCCGGACAGGCTGTTGGCTCTTGATAATGAGGAGGCCTTCCGAGAACTGAAATCGTTTAAGGGGATCGGAGATAAGGTGGCAAACTGTGTATGTCTGTTCGGGCTTCACCATATAGATGCATTCCCTGTAGATACGCATATCAAACAGATCCTTAACAGGTATTATCCGGAAGGCTTTGACTTTGACAGATATAAAGGATATGCGGGGATCATCCAGCAGTATATGTTCAACTACAAGTTGAATTCCGCCAAGGGATAAATATGTATCAATTATATGCTTGCATGATAATACATACATATTTAAGACCTGCCCAAACATAAGGATTTATTATGCCGTATTTGCCTATCACAAAAGAGGATATGGAGCAGAGGGGGCTTAAGCAGCCTGACTTTGTATATGTGTGCGGGGATGCCTATGTGGATCATCCTTCCTTCGGGCATGCCATAATATCCCGTGTCCTTGAGGCTCACGGCTATTCGGTCGGCATCATCGCACAGCCCGACTGGAGAGATGATAACAGCATTGCGGTACTTGGCAGGCCGAGGCTTGGCTTCCTTATAAGCGGCGGAAATATGGATTCCATGGTGAACCATTATACCGTAAATAAGAAAAAACGTTCCGAAGATGCGTATTCTCCCGGCGGAAAAACGGGATACAGGCCGGACCGGTCAGTGATCGTATATGGGAATCTTATAAGGAAGAGTTTTAAGGATGTACCTGTGATAATCGGAGGGATCGAGGCGTCTCTTCGTAGGATGGGACATTACGATTACTGGTCGGATTCCATGAAGAGGTCGATACTGTTGGATTCCGGTGCCGACATACTTTCCTACGGGATGGGTGAAAGATCGATAACCGAGATCGCGGATGCCCTTGATTCCGGTATTGCGGTAAAGGATATAACGTTCGTACGCGGTACAGTTTATAAGGCAAGGACAACGGAACAGGTAAGAGACGGGATAGTACTTCCGCGATTTGATGAGGTAAGGGAAAACAAACGTAAATATGCGGAGTCATATGCCATCCAGTATGAAAACACGGATCCGTTTACCGCGCACACTCTTATAGAAGAATATGATCATAATGTATATGTTATACAGAATCCCCCGGCTTATCCTCTGACGACCCGGGAGATGGATGATATTTATGCACTGCCGTATATGAACGATGTGCATCCGATTTATAAGGATAAGGGCGGTGTACCCGCGATAAATGAGATAAAATTCTCCATAACGAGCAACCGGGGGTGCTTCGGCGGCTGCAGCTTCTGTGCGCTGACCTTCCACCAGGGGAGGATCGTCCAGACAAGGAGCCATGAGTCGATAATAAGGGAAGCCGAAAATATGGTAAAGGATCCTGATTTTAAGGGCTATATTCATGATGTCGGCGGACCGACGGCGGATTTTCGTTTCCCGTCCTGTGAAAAACAGCTTAAATACGGAGTTTGTAAGGATAAGCAGTGCCTGTATCCAAAGCCATGCAAAAATCTTAAAATCGATCATTCTGATTACGTTGATCTTCTAAGAAAGTTAAGGAAGATAGAGGGAGTAAAGAAGGTCTTTATAAGGTCGGGGATAAGGTTTGACTATCTCATGGCGGATAAGGATGACACATTTTTCCGTGAGATGTTAAAATATCACGTAAGCGGCCAACTGAGAGTGGCACCGGAGCATATATCGGATACGGTGCTTAAGATCATGGGCAAGCCGGAACATAAGGTATATGAGAGCTTTATTAAGAAATATGATTCATATAACGAAAAGATGGGAAGGAAGCAGTATGCCGTACCCTACCTTATGTCTTCACATCCCGGTTCTACAATGAAGGAAGCGATAGAACTTGCGGAATACATAAGGGATCTTGGGTATATGCCGGAGCAGGTCCAGGACTTCTATCCGACACCGTCCACGCTGTCGACGGTCATGTATTATACGGGATTCGATCCGCGTGAAGTAAGAAAGGAAGAAAAAACAGGGGCCGGCAAGGTCTATGTCGAGAGGAGCCCTCACCGCAAGGCTATGCAGAGGGCGCTCATCCAGTACAGGGATCCTAAGAATTACGAGCTTGTTAAGGAAGCACTGCTTGAGTGTGGCCGCAGCGATCTTATCGGATACGGGAAGGAATGCCTCATCCCGCCAAGGCCGTGGAAGAGTGATGACAGCAAAGAGAAGAGAGCCCTGTCAAAACGGCAAAGTGGCAGGAAAGCGATGGGAACCGGCAGGAAGAACGGTAAAGACAGTGCAGCCCGGTCAAACGCAAAGAGCGGCAGAGTAAAGACCGGAAAACATAAAAAGTAAGAGAAAGAAACAGAGGTATAAAGGAAATGAAAAAGGGACTTGTAATGGAAGGCGGTGCGATGAGAGGCTTGTTTACCGCCGGGATCACGGATGTGTTCATGGAGAACGGCATAAGATTCGACGGAGGTATCGGAACGAGTGCCGGAGCAGCCTTCGGATGCAATTATAAATCGGGACAGATCGGTCGTGTTTTAAGATACAACAAGGAATACTGTGCTGACAAGAGATATATAAGCATGAGCGGACTGCTCAAGACCGGCAATCTGTATTCGTCGGATTTCTGCTATCATGAGATACCGGAGAAGCTGGATAAGTTTGATTTTGACGCATTTAATGAAGATCCGATGGAGTTCTATATAACCTGTACAAATATCGAGACCGGGCTTGCCGTGCATCATAAGCATGATAAGGACAGGGATGATTTTTATACGTTTCTTGAATGGATAAGGGCATCATGTGCAATGCCGATGGTCGAGCAGATAGTTGAGATAGACGGGCTTAAGCTGCTTGACGGAGGGGTGGCGGATTCCGTTCCCGTAAAGTTCTTCGAGGAGATAGGATACGACAGGAATGTTGTGATCTTAACACAGCCCCTTACCTATGTTAAGAAGAAGATAAAATACGGAGCGGCGGCGAAGGCGATGTATCATGAGTATCCGAAGCTTACGGAAGCCATGCTTGACAGGCACGAAAGATACAATGAGGATTACGAATATATCCATGAAAAGGAATTAAAGGGTGAGCTTTTGGTGATAAGGCCGGATGATTCGCTGAACATAAAGGTTTCCAACAAACCCGAGGAACTTCAGAGAGTATATAACATAGGAAGACACATGGGACTTGCGGAACTTAAGCGGGTGCAGGAGTTCCTTGAGATTTAGCCGGCATCACGGTTAAAGGGAATGTTCTCCGGCACGGCCTATATGGTTTGGTTGTTGACGCGTTCATAGAACTGCTCATAGAAGGGCAGTGCCGTATCGTAGGGCGTCTGGTAGAATTTTTTAAGAAAAGACACGATATATTTTGACTGCTCTGACTGATCGGTCAGATGTGATACGTTTTTTCTTGCATCGGCAAGAATATCATGCCACTTTAGCACATATTTTTCATATGCCGCAAGATTATCTATACCCAGCCACTTTTTGATCTTGATCTTGGTCTTGTTGGGGTAGGGACATTCATTTATCTGTATAAAATAGGAAAAACTCCCGTTTTCGTATATGCGGCCGAGAGGATACAGTCTGCAGAAACCGGGGCGGAAGCAGTGGATCGTGCAGCGCCCTTCATCACTTAAGAAGGTGCAGGCGCCCTTTGTTTTACTTAATTTAAGATGCGGGAGCAGCAGCCCGTCGGCGTGTCCGAGTTCTATTGAAGGCTCGGGTTCTTTTGACATGAGTGCATCAAA
>JAFSZZ010000178.1 GCA_017458765.1 Lachnospiraceae bacterium
AGAGAGGCAGGCTAAGGAGATAGAGGAAATGTACAGGCTGCTGTTCGCACATCCCTTGGTTGAAGCCATAACCACATGGGACTACAGGGACGGAGCGTGGCTTAACGCACCCAGCGGATTTATCAGGAAAGATAATTCACGTAAGCCTTCATTTGAGGTGCTTAAGAAGCTTGTCAGGGAAGAATGGTGGACAGATATCACGGTAAGGACAGATGAAAACGGATGGGCTGATGTAGAGGCCTTCAAGGGTGATTATCATATCGGTTCCGGGGAACTTGGTGCTGATGTGAGCCTTACGGATGACTCGGAACTTGAGCTTTCGTTCTAGCTGAAACACATCCGTATCACACCCTTTCGGGAAAGATACGCTGATTTTGAAGCAGGATTATGATAAAATGAGAAGTGATGATATCATCAAACAAGTGGAGGGTAACATGGAAAGATCAAAGGTATACTTTACGGATTTCAGAACAACTCTTGGGGTAAGCCTGACAGCCAAGCTGCAGAAATTAATAAGGATGGCAGGTATCGGAACTATCGATATGGACGGTAAGTTTGTGGCGATAAAGATGCATTTTGGCGAACTGGGCAATCTTGCCTATCTTCGTCCCAACTATGCCAAGGCTGTTGCGGATGTTGTCAAGGAAGGAAATGGAATGCCCTTTCTTACGGATTGTAATACTCTGTATCCGGGATCGAGAAAGCATGCTCTTGAACATCTCGACTGCGCCAATCTCAACGGGTTTAATACCATAACGACCGGATGCCAGATAATAATAGCAGACGGGCTGCGCGGTACTGACGACGTTACGGTCCCCGTTCCGAACGGAGAATACTGCAAGGAAGCGTATATTGGGCGTGCGGTAATGGACGCTGATATTCTGATAAGCCTTAATCATTTTAAAGGTCATGAACAGGCAGGTTTTGGCGGTGCCATCAAGAATATCGGTATGGGTTGCGGAAGCCGTGCCGGAAAGATGCAGCAGCACAACAGCGGACATCCTCATGTAATAACCGATCTGTGCAAAGGCTGTAAAAGATGTGCACGCGAATGCGGATCGGACGCAATAACATATTCGGGCAACAAGGCCCGGATCGATCCTGAAAAATGCAAAGGCTGCGGACGCTGTATAGGCGCATGTGCCTTTGATGCAATTGAAAACGATAACTGGGATGCTCCTCAGATGCTGGGAAGAAGGATGGCTGAGTATACCGCAGCCGTGATAAGTGGACGTCCCAGCTTCCACATAAGTCTTATCACCGATGTTTCCCCGAACTGTGATTGTCACGGAGAAAATGACGCTCCAATACTTCCGGATATCGGAATGCTTGCTTCGTTTGATCCCGTTGCGCTTGATCAGGCCTGCGTTGATCTGTGCCAGAAGGCTGAACCGATCCGAAACAGCCAGCTGGGTGACAATATGGCGAATGAACATTTCCATGATCACGGGAATGTATGGCAGAACAGTAACCCCAATGTATCATGGGCCGAAACACTCGAACATGCCGAGAAGATCGGAGTTGGTACCAGGGATTATGAGCTTGTCACCATGAAATGACTCGGTGCTTCTTTATAGAACATGAATAATTGGTTTGTCTGTATCTTTATTACTATATTGCTGGGGGCGATGACCGGCCTTATATATAAGGCCGGCATCCACAAGGATGCTGAGACATATATCGGCCTTAAGTATTCCGTATCGGTGGGTGTTGTTTTCCTGGTCATATCACTATTTTATGAATATACTAGCGAGAAAACCCCTTCCGACGTGAGTCGGTTGTGGAACGAATCGCCTTTCTGTACTTGCCGGATTTAACATACTTACGTTTGTGCTCGTCAGTTCTCTGCCCTTCAATGTACGACTTGACTGTCTCCATGGATACGGACCCGGTAGTAGCACAGAAATAACTTGCGCTCCAAAATGAATCCTTCCACAGATATTTTTCTACATGTTCGTTATAGGTGGCACGTACTTCCTTTGAAAGCTGTGTCTTTACCATGTTGACAAGCTTTACCGGAGCGATATCCGGCGGCATGGATACAAGCATATGTATATGGTCCTCATCCGTCTCAGCGGATATGAGAG
>JAFSZZ010000179.1 GCA_017458765.1 Lachnospiraceae bacterium
ACAGACATGAGGAAGAAGGAACTTGCGAAGCAAGTGAACGGATTCCGAATGGCTGCAGGATCACGGAAATTGCGTAGCAATGGAGTGATCCGTATATCAAGGAGTGAATTGAATTATGTCTACAAAACGGATATATTTATCCTGCCCCACGATGCACGGGGAGGAACTTGAATATGTACATGAGGCATTTGATACCAACTGGGTTGCGCCTCTCGGCCCAAACGTAAATGAGTTTGAGAAGGAGGTTGCCGCATATGTTGGCGGAGGTTATGCTTCTGCACTGTCATCGGGAACGGCAGCCATTCACCTGGCACTTATCATAGCAGGTGTTAAGAGGGATGATATAGTGTTCGCTCAGTCTCTTACGTTTTCCGCCACCGTAAACCCGGCTGTATATCTGGGTGCGAAACCCGTATTTATCGACTCTGAAAAGGAGTCATGGAACATGGATCCCGAGGCTCTTGAGAAAGCCTTTGAAAAGTATCCTAAGTGCCGGTGTGTGATAGCGGTCAATCTCTACGGTACTCCTGCCAGGCTTGATAAGATAAAGGAAATATGCACACGGCACGGCGCTGTTCTTATTGAGGACGCTGCGGAGTCGCTCGGATCGAAATACGACGGTAAGCACACAGGTACATTCGGCGATTACGGGATTTTTTCATTTAACGGAAATAAGATAATAACAACATCGGGCGGCGGAATGCTCTACTGCAGGGATGAGGAACCGATAAAGAAGTCAAGGTTTCTTGCTACACAGGCAAGGGAGCCGGAACGGCATTACGAGCATAAAGAGATAGGGTATAATTACAGGATGTCAAATGTTGTCGCGGGAATAGGACGCGGACAGCTTAAACATCTTGATGAACATGTGTCCCTTAAGAGAGACATATATATGCAATACAGGGATGCGTTTGCGGACCTTAAAGAAGTCAGGATGAACCCGTATCCTGCCGTATCGGAACCCAACTTCTGGTTATCATGCATGACGATAGATGAACAGTCCGCTGTTAAGCCTATAGATATAATGCTTGCACTTGAGAAGGAAAATATCGAGACGAGGCCGATCTGGAAGCCTATGCACATGCAGCCCGTATTCAGCAGCTGTGATCTTATAAGCGTCAGTGATAAGCCCGTATCGGAGGATATTTTTGCCAGAGGATTATGCCTTCCTTCAGATATCAAGAATACGGCCGAAGACATGGATAAGATCATATCAATGGTACGTTCGGCCTTCAGGGCTTAAACCGGGGGATTCCGTATGATATACAAAAAGTACATCAAACGGTTTTTGGATATCGTAATATCTTTGTGTGCGATCATCATATTATCGCCGATATATATGGTGCTGGGTATTCTTGTAAGATGCAAGCTCGGAAGTCCCGTTCTGTTCCATCAGGACAGACCCGGTAAGGACGGTAAGATATTCCATATGTACAAGTTCCGCTCCATGACTGATGAGAGGGATGAAAACGGCGAGCTTTTGAGCGATGAAGTAAGGCTCACATCGTTTGGAAAAAAGTTAAGGGCAACAAGCCTTGACGAACTCCCCGAACTTTTCTGTATATTAAAAGGTGATATGTCGCTGGTCGGACCAAGGCCGTTGCTGGTTCAATATCTGCCGTTATACAGTGAGCGGCAGAGACACCGCCATGATGTGAAGCCCGGACTTACAGGCTGGGCACAGGTCAACGGAAGGAACACTCTGACGTGGCCGCAGAAGTTTGAATATGATGTGGAATACACCGAGAAGGTGTCTTTCCTTATGGATATAAAGATACTGTTCATGACGGTATCAAATGTATTGAAGAGAGAGGGAATAAGCCCCGAGGGGGCCGCGACGATGGACTTCTTCAAGGGTGAAGAGTAGTCGCCTCGGAAACGATGATATGGCTGATATCAATGTGCTTGTCCTAAGTGCAGGCAGAAGAGTGGAACTGATAAAGTGTTTTAAAAACGCTGCGAAGGAGCTTGGTATTTCCGGCAGCGTTGTTGCGGTTGACTGCTCTGAGACGGCACCGGCACTATATTTTGCGGATAAGTACAGGCTGGTTCCGCGCATTGATTCCGGCAGATATACGGAAGCGGTAATTGAGGTCTGCAACGAAGAGAACATATCCCTTATTGTTCCGACGATCGATACGGAACTTCTTCTGCTGGCCGCCGATAAGGAGAAGATAGAGAAGGAAACGCATGCAAAGCTTTTGGTATCCGATCTTCCGGTCATTAATGTCTGCAGGAACAAACTCAATACACAGAGGTATATGGAGGAGCACGGATTCAAGGTTCCGCATCTGTATACCGAAGAGGAACTTAAGAACGGCAGCCTTAAGTTCCCGCTGTTTATAAAGCCTGTCGACGGAAGCTCGAGCATAGATACTTACAGAGCGGATGATAAGACACAGCTTGATGCCATCCTGACACTTGTTAAGAATCCGATGGTGCAGGATTACATGGAAGGAGAGGAATACACGATAGATGTATTTCTTGATTTTGACAGCAATATCATAACCATGGTCCCGAGGCTCCGCATGGCCACACGCAGCGGAGAGATAGCAAAGGGGCGCATCATAAAGGATGCCGCGATCATGGAAGATGTGACGAGGCTTATGAACGAGCTTAAGCCCATAGGTCACATAACGGTACAGTGCCGTAAGACAAACAGAGGCATAGAATATATCGAGATCAATCCACGCTTCGGAGGAGGAGCTCCGATGTCCATAATGGCGGGTGCGGATTCGTGTAAGAATCTGTACAGGCTCCTTAAGGGCGAGGTTTTAACATATAACGAAGATTACAGGGAGAATGTGACTTTCCTCAGGTTCGACAGCAGTATAATGTTGAATGAGGACATGGTACCC
>JAFSZZ010000180.1 GCA_017458765.1 Lachnospiraceae bacterium
TCCCTGGCCACGCTGCCTGTCGTGCCTTCGGCACTGAAATAAGTTACAAGAGTTGACATCTTATCATGATCCTCCATTCTATACTTACAATGTTAATGCGTCATTATCCTACGCATACATAATCCCTGTCCGGATTTTACAGCAAAGCCTTAATGCACTCTTCTACCTTCTTCATATCTGCTGTAGGTTCGAAGCGGGCAACAACGTTTCCTTCCCTGTCCACCACGAACTTCGTGAAGTTCCATTTGATATCGGGCTTCTTATCCCAGTCCGGATCGGCCTTGTTAAACATATCCTCAAGAAGTGCCTTCAGCTCATGCTCGTCAAAGCCTTCAAAGCCCTTTTGCTCCTTAAGATATGTATATAAAGGAAGCTCATTTGCACCGTTTACATCCGACTTCTTCATCTGCGGGAATGTGGTATTATAGTGAAGCGTACAGAATTCATGGATCTCCTCATCAGTGCCGGGCGCCTGTCCGCCGAACTGATTGCAGGGAATGTCAAGTATCTCAAGTCCCTTATCATGGTAATCCTTATACAGCTGCTCGATAGGCTCATACTGCGGTGTGAAGCCGCATCCCGTTGCAGTATTCACAATAAGGATAACCTTACCTTTATAATCCGATAAACTGAGCTTCTCATTTGTTCCTGTGGTAACATCGTAATCGTAGATCATTTTTAGCCCTCCTGTAAATGTGGATATTTATCTGTTCTTTAAGTGAAACGGTGAACCGTCCCCTGTTTCACTTATCTTTTACCATATTATATTGCGCACAATATATTCTGTCAAGAATAATTTGTCCTTTTTTACTTATTTTCTTTTTTTATGCAAAAGTAGTATAATTCTTACCGGGAAGGTGATCAGATGTACTACAAGAGCATCAACTACTACGGTTACGATAAAAACCGCTACAATGACTGTCTTGACCTTATTTGTGAAACCAATTACAGACATATCCTGATAATAAATACCTGGCTTTTGGGTCTTACCATAGTCTTTATGATCCTTTCAAGGCTTAACATGATGGGGGTTACAGGGCGTAATTTTACCATGTATCTTGTCTTTATGATCATTTCACTTGCGCTCGAGGGAGTGCTGATCATATTCAGGTCCATGTGTATTAAATACGCTCAGGTCGTTATGCACTTAAGCATCCTGCTGCTCATGAGCTTCGGTATCTATTCTTCCATGATGCAGCCCTACCTCACCGCCACGATGTTTCTTGTTCTTATAGTGCTTATCGCGGTTGCTTTCATAGGAACCATGGTGAACATGTCCGTGCTGCTTATCCTATACAGCAGCGCATTCTTATATACATCCTTTAAGTCCAAATCAAGCTCCCTTGCCGAGCTTGATACCAATAACGTTATCATCTTTCTCATTCTGGCCCTGGTCCTTCATTACAGCTTCCAGCGCACCAGGATGGAGCAGTTCCATACACTTAAGAAAAACATACAGATACAGCGTGATCTGGAGATCCGTTCAAGCTTCGATACCCTGACCAATCTCTTAAACCGGGCAAGGTTCTTCTCCATTGCTGGCGAAATAGTATCCAACCTCACACCGGAAGATGAATACATTGCCGTATGTCTCCTTGACCTTGACAGCTTCAAGCAGATAAACGACACGCTGGGCCATCAGATGGGAGACAAGGCCATTCAGATGACTGCATCCATCATATCGGATTCCCTTGGTATAGACCTTATGGAGAAATGGTCATTTACTTCAAGGGTCGCATCAGGCCGATTAAGCTTCGCAGGCCGCCTTGGCGGTGACGAATATATAATGTTTATAAGAGGACATAAGAGCCCGGATGATGTGCATGTCCTGCTTGAAAATATTCTTAAAAGGCTGAATTCGGTAAATATCGGTGAGCTCAACGGAATCCATGCCTCTATAGGTTTTACTTCTCTTACCGGCAAGGATACGGATATTGATTCTGCCTATACTCGTGCTGACAATGCCCTGTATGCGTCCAAGGAATCGGGTAAGAACAAGATAAGCTTCGGCTGAAAGGCGGTATCTTATGTCAATAGTAGTAAAGCTTCTTATACTGTGCAGCATAATCCTGATGATACATAATCTCATAAGATGCATTGCCAATTATACAATGCACAATGACATAATCACTGAATTCAAGGGGCGCGATAAGGTCCGCCTTTATGCGGTATATTCGGTATGTGCTCTTATCACCGTGATATTTATTGCGGAATTCTTCCTTAATTCCGATAATGTGCTTGAGGGAGTGGCCTCCCTGATATGCGCCCTTTTCTACACACTCGTGGTATCATGGGCGATAGAGGTAACAAATATCGTAAAGGGGCGCACAAGGGAGATATCCGAAACACTTATAGGCGTCATAGAAGCAGGGGACACCAATCTTGACGGTCACTCCATCCTTGTCATGGATATATGCATGCTCATGTATGAATACCTGCCTTCTGCCATCCAGAAGGCAATAAGGCCCGAGGACCTTAGATATGCTTCACTGTTTCTGGATGTGGGGAAGCTGGGCATACCGTCCGGGATCCTTAACAAGCCCGGCAAGCTTGAAGACAGGGAATGGAACATGATGAAGCGCCACCCCGAGATAGGTGTCAAGGTATTAAAGCAGATAAGCTCCTTTGATGTGATCTCGGACTGGATAATGTACCATCATGAAAGAATAGATGGAACAGGCTACTACGGACTGTCGGGTGAGGACATCCCCATTCCGTCGAAGATGATCGCCGTTGCCGACACCTATGCCGCAATAGTCATGGTGCGTTCCTATAAGCCATCCCGGTCATATGATGATGCGGTATCGACCCTTAAGCTGGCATCGGGGACCCAGCTGGATCCCCAGATGGTGGAGGTATTTCTTTCGATACCCCGCGAAAAGGTGGAGCATGCTACCGTGGAGGTTATCAGAAGGATGAAGATATTCCTTGATGAGGATTTCAGAGAGGATTAGCTTATCGCAGGATACGGAGTATTACAATTTCAGGAGAATTAAAATGCGGAAAAACAAAACAAAAATAAAAAGAAACACTTCCCTTATTGCCATGGCTGTAATCCTTGGCCTTACAGGCTGTGGCACCGCAGGCGGGGGCACAACCGATACGGCGAATAAGGATAAGCCCCTTGTGTGGTGGAACAGACAGCCCTCCGATTCTGCAACGGGTGAACTTGATATTGCGGCTGTCAATTTCAATAAGGATACCTATTATGTAGGCTTTGATATGAGGCAGGGAGCCTCCCTGCAGGGACAGATGGTTGAGGATTATCTCCTTGCAAGTGATTTAAGCCTTGACCGAAACGGTGACGGGACAATAGGTTATGTTCTTGCCATCGGTGACAGCGGACACAATATCTCCGCAGCCAGAACCAGGGGAGTACGGTCTGCCCTCGGTACAGGCATCGGAGAGGGCGATGACTTAAACGCCGCTCCGATCAAGGGTGATCTTAATCTTGACGGAAATGCAACGGAAGTTAAGGACGCTCAGGTGACTCTTGACGGTAAGACCCTTATCGTACGGGAGCTTGCATCGCGTGAAATGATCACGGATAAGGGCGCTACCTGGGATGCGAATGCTGCCGGAAATGCCATAAAGGAATGGTCTTCCGCCTTTGGCGATCAGATCGATCTTATCGTATCCAACAATGACGGAATGGGAATGGCCATGTTTAACGCCTGGGCTCACGCTAACAAGGTTCCCGTGTTCGGATATGATGCCAACGGCGACTGTGTTGCGGCAACCCGTGACGGCTTCTGCGGTTCGATAAGCCAGCATCCGGATGTGCAGGCCTACTTAACCCTTCGGGTTATACGTAACTGCCTCGACGGAGTTGATGTTCAGACCGGGATAGGTATTCCCGATGAAGCCGGAAATGTACTTTCGGACAGTGATTTTTACTATAAGGAGGAAGAACGTGCCTTCTATGCCTTAAATGTAGCCGTTACCGCCGGGAACTACAAGGACTTCCTTGATCCCAAGGCCGTATATGCACCGGTTTCTCACCAGTTAAGCACAAAAGATCATCCTGAAAGAAGGGTCTTTTTAAGCATCTACAACAAGGATGATGACTTCTTAAGTCAGACCTATCAGCCCCTGCTCCAGCAGTATGCTTCTCTTCTCAATCTCGATGTAAGCTTCGTCGGAGGTAACGGGCACGATGAGTCGACCATATTGAAATCACTGGATGTTAACAAGTTCGATGCTTACGCTATAAATATGGTAAAGACAGATAACGCCGGGGAATACACATCCCTGCTTAAGTAAAGCTTTACTTCAGTTTCCTTAGCCTCTCAAGATCTGCATTAAGGGTTTCATCCTTCCCGGCAAATCGGAACCTGATATAATAATTGATGTCTTCCTTCATTTTCAGTAGATGAGCGGCGGACGGTCTTCTATATACCGTCCGTCTTCTTCATCCCACACTTCCCTTATGATAACCCCGCCAAGTGCCGATCTTTCCCGCATGCGGGGAGCCTCTTCGTAGAACCTGCAGGCTATGTTATCCCGGGTGTTTCGCGGATCCGAAGTTGAAAATCGCTGGGGCACGCATATCTTGTCTTCCTGATAATATGCCGTTTCGCAATGTATGCAGTCAGTGCATTTGAACCGAGGAACCGTCCCCTGTTTCATATTGAAGCGATGGGTCTTTCCTGAGATTTAAGCATCTGCCTGATTTGTATATTTTAATCCGTTTACATCACAAAACAGAGCCGCGACTCATCTTCTCTTATACGTTTGCGTAGTTATTGATCAGATATGCCGCATTTTTACCCGGAGGTTTTTCCTTTGAAATGCAGATGGCAGACTCTATTTTTATGTAATTAAAAACCTGCTGCTCCCCCTTGTTCTTCGCCAGAAATACAAGCTTTAGATCATTAAGCTTCTGCCA
>JAFSZZ010000181.1 GCA_017458765.1 Lachnospiraceae bacterium
AGGTGACAGGAAGATATTCTTCCCTACGACCAATGAGGAGCCTCTTGCATCGCTTCTTTATCTTGACTGGATCTCAGATCCCGAGCATATCCAGTATCTCCAGCTCGGTGATGAGGGTGTTACCTGTAAGAAGCTTGATGACGGTTCTTATGAGACCATCTCTGCTGAAGGTGATGCTATCATGAACTCAGGCTTTAACATTGATTATACGATCACATGTAACGGACTTCATCTTGCGGATGACAAGCTCACAGAGCTTTCGATCTCCCACAGCTACGCCGGTATCGATCCCGAGATCGTTATCGAGGCTAACAAGATCGCAAATACGGATATTCGTAAGGAGAAATGTGTAAACGTCGGCGAGATCTCATCAGAGAGCGGTGTCGGCGAGGCACTTAACGCTAAGCGTACCGAGGTTTATGACAACGCTGTTGTTGCATCCGAGGCAGAGTTTGACAAGGTATGGGACGACGGAATGGCAGATTACATGGGCGCAGGCGGACAGGACATAAAGGATGAGCGTACATCCAAGTGGCAGGAAGTATACGGAGATACCGATACGGTTCCGGCACCCTGATAAGCCGATATGATGTAAGATAACCAAATAGGGCGCTCCAAATTATGGGGCGCCCTGTTTTAAAGGGCTCGATCTTTTCAAGAACAGTTCTGATCTGAGGAATGCTCTTGAATGCATCGAAGAAAAGGTGTGAAAGAATCGGTGGAAACTTCCGATACGTTTCGGTGAAATACTCAAAGCGTATATTCGGAAGGGGGAAGATGATGCGAAATGAGACTCTACAGAAACAGCATATCCGCAAATCCGGATACACTCGGAGCGATGCCGGGACGGCAGTATATATTCGGTGTTGACCTGTACGGAACTGGAGTTGAGGAAGGCATTACGGATATTTTTCATTATGATGAACAACGGCAAAGGGCAGGCGGGGAAACTCCTGCATGACATGAGAAAAATGAAAGCTTAAGCGGAGGGTATAAGCCGGATGGAACTATCCGGAGGATGGATACCGTATATACGGAGGAGATAGTGAATACCAATATTCAGGTAAAAAACAGGATGCCGGGTGAGACTGCCAAGGCGTATGCACTCAGAGAGATCAGTGACAGTATCATAAATCTTGAACTTAAGCCGGGAGCGCTAATAAGTGAGAATGAACTTGCGCGCATTCTGGGAGTAAGCCGGACACCGATACGTGAAGCTATACAGGAACTCCAGAAATCCCAGCTTATCGAAGTGTTTCCGCAGCGCGGGAGCTATGTTTCGGGTATATCGTTTCAGGCGGTAGAGGAAGCAGCATTTCTTCGCAGGACTCTTGAAAATGCGATAGTAGAGGAATTATGCGACCGTATAAAATTTGAACAGGTTGAACATCTTGAGGAGAATGTAAGTCTGCAGGAATACTATCTGAATAACGGTATGTCAGCAAGGATCATGGAACTTGATAATGAATTCCACAGGGATCTCTTTGTTATGTGCGGAAAAGAGAACATTTACAATATGATGCATTCAATGATGGGACATTTTGACAGGATCAGGGTGCTGAGCCTTCATTCGATCAAAGATATCAAGATAGTTTCGGATCACCGTGCCATATTGGAGGCGATAAAGACCGGTAATAAGGAAGGCGCAAAGGCAAATATGGAAAAGCATCTTATGAGATATAAGTTTGATACAGAGGAACTTAAGAAGAATTATCCGGACTATTTTATAAAATCTTAAATAAATATGAAATTTATATATACTAAATATTGGCATTTGTAAACGATAATCATACAATATATTGTGAATTGTGTGATTATTTTTATTTTTTTTTAAAAAATTTAAAAAATTCACTTTACATAATATGCTTCTAGGTCTATAATATAGTTGTTGTCTGAAAAATATATAAAAAAAGATCAACAACACAAAAATGTATATTTTCTATATCGAAAGGAGAAATCAGTTATGAAGAAGACAGAATTAATGAGGACATTAGGTAAGGCTATCGCAGGTATAGGAACACTTGCACTCGCAGCATTCGTTGCTGTAGTACCGGTTAAGGCGGATGTTATCTCCGAAGCACAGAGCGGATATGACAGAGGAATGGCTTATCTGATCTCCACACAGGTTTCTCCTGAGAGTTCAGCAGTTATAAAGGAAGCACAGAGCGGATATGAGAGAGGAATGGCTTATCTGCAGTCAATACAGGCAGCTACTGTAGCGGCAGCGATCGAGACGGATCGTCAGGCAGCAGCAGGCGCGGCAGCTGGTACAGCATATCTTCAGCAGATCCAGGCTTCAACGGCAGCAGCCGCAGCAGCAAGGGATGCAGAGGCAATAAGCGGACTTCAGAGAGGTCAGGCATATCTGAATTCTATAAACGAAGCAACAGCTAAGGCAGCAGCGGCAAGAGATGCAGAGGCAATAAGCGGTCTCCAGAGAGGTCAGGCATATCTGAATTCCATAAACGAGGCAACAGCCAAGGCCGCAGCAGCAAGGGATGCCGAGGTAGTTGCAAGCGCTAAGAGAGAGATCAATTACATAAGCAGCGTTAATCCTTCATTACTTCCGAAGGTTCAGAGCGATCTTGAGAAAGAATTCAAGTGGCTCAACGACATTAATGTAAGGACAGCTGTATCTGCAGCCGACAGGGATGCGAAGGCTCTGGCAGGTGCACAGGCAGGTCTTGCATATCTTAATGCGATCAATGTAAGGACAGCGGCTTCTGCAGCTGACAGGGATGCAAAGGCATTGGCAGGTGCGCAGGCAGGTCTTGCATATCTTAATGCGATCAATGTGAGAACAGCGGCAGCGCAGGCGGAGGTACAACGACAGGCAGCGGAGGGACTTGCCAGAGGGGTGGCTTACCTGCAATCGATACATGCAAAGGTGGGAGCACCGTAGAGAACGACAGAGGCTTTAAAGAAGACCGGTTTGATATAGAGAATATACGATTTTAGGAAAATACGAAAATATACATATAAAACAGGCGGGACGGCAAAGCAGCCGTCCCGCCTGTTTTAGTATGGAAACCTTGTACAGTTACTGGATTACTTGTTATAATGAAGTCGTTAATATATGATTTTTGCTACCACGGAAATGCAGGATAAAAGGAGCAGAGTATGGGATACATTTTAAATGGAAATAACATAGAAGAAGGCAGAGTCGTATTTATTTACGAGGAAGCTGCCTACAGCGGTGTCAGAAAGATAGCGGATAAGGTAAGAAAGGATATATTGCATGTGTTTGGCAAGGAGCCCGGTGCGGTTACTGTCACGGGAGCAGATCAGCTTAAGGAAAATTACGGATTTCCGGTGATCTTCGGAACCGTGGGGATGAGCCCGCTCATAGATGAGCTTATTTCGAGGGGGCTTATTGATGTAGGCAGAGTAAGGGGCAGGAGAGAAGTTTATTCATTTAATATCATATCGGAACCGTTTGAAGGAGTAAATTCAGCTCTTGTTATCTGCGGAAGCGATAAGAGGGGGACGATATACGGATTGTTCCGTATATCGGAATTACTGAATGTTTCTCCGCTTACGGACTGGTGTGACATAATGCCCGGGAGAATGACCGAGGCAGTATTTACCGAAGCCGATAATATGGTATCGAATGAACCGTCGGTTAAATACAGGGGTTTTTTCATTAATGACGAATGGCCCGCCTTCGGTAACTGGACAAATAAGAATTTTGGCGGATTTAACGCACAAATGTATGAACATGTATTTGAACTCCTGCTAAGGCTCAAGGGCAATTATCTGTGGCCGGCAATGTGGACTTCCATATTTGCCGATGACGGTCCGGGTCTTAAGAATGCGGAATTGGCAGATGAACTTGGGGTAGTTATGGGATTATCACACCATGAACCCTGCTTAAGGCACGGTGAGGAATATAAATATCTGCGAGGTCCGGAGTCTGTCTATGGAGATGCGTGGAATTTCCTGACGAATGAAGAAGGCATAACAAGGTTCTGGGAGGACGGTCTTAAGAGAAACGGGATGTTCGAGAATGTTATCACAGTCGGCATGCGTGGTGAGTATGATTCCACGATCATGGGCAAAGATGCCACTCTTAAGGATAATATAGACCTCCTCAGGGCAGTATTAAAGACACAGAACAGGCTGATAAGAGAAAACGTAAATCCGGATATTGATAAAGTTCCGAGGATGCTGGCGCTGTATAAGGAGGTGGAGCCTTTCTTCTACGGAGATGAGGAAACGGAGGGTCTTATGGATTCTCCCGAGCTTGAGGGTGTAACACTGATGCTCTGTGATGATAATTTCGGTAATCTGCGTACACTGCCCACTGAGCATATGAGGGAGCATCGTGGCGGATACGGGATGTATTATCATTTTGATTATCATGGATGGCCGGTGTCTTACGAGTGGGTGAACAGTTCATATCTTCCGAAAGTATGGGAACAGATGACTAATGCATACGAGTTTGGCATAAGGGATCTGTGGATCGTCAATGTGGGTGATATATTTACAAATGAATATCCTCTGTCATATTTCATGGCTCTTGCCTATGACTATGAGAAGTGGGGTATCGGCAATATAAACAGTGCCGATGAGTTTAACAGGGAGTTTGTTGATGCTCAGTTTGGGAACGGCATGGAGGAGGAAGATAAAGCCGTGGTAGTTCAGCTCCTTAAGGGCTATACACGGATTGCGCACTTAAGGCGTCCGGAAGCGATGAATGATAAGGTATATCATGCGGTGAACTTCGGTGAACTCGAGGACATGACTCTTCGTATCACACAGTTATGCGAGGCGGCAGATATGGTGAGTTCACGATGCGATGAGAAAAATGCGTTTACTTTCTTCCAGCTGGTGGGGTATCCGCTCGTGGCTGATCTAAATCTGTATAAGCTCTGGCTTGCCACAACTGAGAATCACTATCTGGCTTCCATAAAGGCCGGATACGCGGTAAAACTTGCGGATGAAGTGAGAACACTCTTAAGGCTTGACAAGGTGCTTACGGACAGACTTCACGAAATACAAAACGGCAAGTGGTACGGAATGGGTATGTCCGAGCATATCGGATTTACACAGTGGAACGAGGAGGAGTGCCAGTATCCTGTCCTGTATGAGTTCGAAAGGGGTAATAAACCGAGGTTCATAGTGACGATACCGGGGACAGACCAGCATACGGAAGGAGGTGTATGGACAGGAAAGAAGCTTATTCTTCCGGATTTCCTGGACCCCTCGTGTGACAGTGCAAGGATAATGCTGTATGCGGCAGGTAAGGTCGATGCCGGATATGAGGTTATCTGTGATGTGCCATGGCTTACTTTCGGAGAGACAAAGGGTAAATGCAGGAAGGATTTTTATGAGATGATCTATGTTAAGCTTGACAGGAGTCTGTCGGGTGATGCCACTGAGACCACTATAAGGATACACGGAGAATCCGGCGATACGGATATTGTTGTGCCTGTCAATTGTAAGGATTACAGTGATCTGCCGGATAATACGTATGTATGGCTTGGCAGGGAAGATGCCTGTGTTCCGGGATACAAGCCATATGATCATATAGCGATAGAGGCAGCACATTTTTGCAGCTCAAATGAAACAGAGGAAGGGCATTTTATTGAACTGCCCGAATACGGAAGGACACTGTCTGCCATGAAAGCCATTCCGGTCACGAAGAGTTTTAAGCCCGGTACGGACGCACCGAGCCTTGACTACAGGCTCTATGTCAAAAAGGAGGATGAATATGAGGTGAGGCTGTATATGCAGCCATCAAACCCGGCGGGGATGGACAATAAGATAACCTACGGGATATCATCGGCAGCCGGTGATATGGCGGGGAGCAGCAGCTGGGATGAGGAGATAGAGATCGTGAACGTGATCCCCGAAGGCTATAAGGTTGGAGATGAGCAGTGGTACTGGGCCCGGGGCGTGCTTGACAATATAAGGGTAAGTACTTCACGCGTCATCCTGAACAAGGGGCTCAATACTCTTAGGATATTCGCGGCAAGTCCGTGCTTTGTGCCTGAACGTATCGTGATATGCGAAGCTGATGCGGTGCTGCCGCAGTCCTATCTTGGCCCGAAAGAGACGTACAGAGTAAAAAAGAACGGTACTTCGGCAGAATGATGGATCTGCTTTAAGTGTAAAGGTTTAATCTGATTTTAATAGTTCATAAAATCTTTCTCATATATATACCATCACTGCTCCTTCTGATGATACTGGGCGGGGCTGTATATATCGCCGTCCCGCTGACATCGGTAATGGGTATAATGAGTTTTACATTGTTTGCGGGGAAAAACAATGATACCGTGATCAGAAACTCTTGATCCAGTTGATCAGTGAATCGTGGTAAACGTTATTTTCAACGTCACGCCGCATCTGGTCTGTTATCGGACCGTTCTTCTCCATTCTTGCAAGAACTGCTTCCTGTAGTCCCTTTATTATCCCGTCTTCATAGGAACCATCACGGTTGTCCGGGCTTTTTGCCCCATTGACCGGGATATCTTTGTTTTCCGGGAGGTTCACACTTTCGGAAGGTGTTTGCAGGCTCTTGTCCCGATCGCTATCCGCATTTTTTTCGGGTTCGGGTATGTGTACTGTCTTATCCGTTTTTATTTCCTTGTCCGGTTGTTTTTTTGCTTTGGTCACCTTTATTATCGTCTTGTCGAAACTTCCGGCAGGTACCCAGATATCTCCGGAATTGCCCCTGACGTTTACGTTTATCTGTCCGTTCTGTGCGTTTATGGTTTCTCCCGAGAGCAGTCCCGTGAATGAGTCGTATCCTTCGGCGGGAAGACTCATGGGCCGGTCATTGTCGTCGTTGTTTACGGCAACAAGACAGTATCCATCCTGAGATCTTCTGAGGAAAGCATATTGACGGTTGGTAAGCACCAGTTCTCTGTATTCGCCGTATGAAAGAGCGGCAGTCTTCTGCCTTATCTGTCCGAGACGTGCGATGAGCGAGGTTACCGGATTTGACCTGATATCATCCTTATGATCGTCAAGGTTTATAGCGGGACGAAGTGAAGCATCGGAGAATTTTTCTTTCTTCCCTTCGATAGCAAATTCGGATCCGTAATAGATCGAGGGTATGCCCGGCAGGGTATAAAGAAGTATGTGTAAAGGGATCATATGAGCCTTATTTGTAAGCCTTGTGTATATCCGTTCTACATCGTGGTTATCGGCGAAATTATATAATTTAAGACCATCCGGACGGTTTCCGCCCATATCATACAGACGCTTTACAGTGTGGGCGATCTCAAAATAATTATGGTCGTTATGACCTGAATAAAGAGCTTTGTGAAGATTGTAATTGGTCACGGAGTGAAGAGTATTTTCGTTTACCCATCTTGTATAATCACCGTGAATAACCTCGCCCATAAGCCAGAAATCAGGCTTGACTTCGTTGGCGGTTGCACGGAGAGCTTTCATAAAATCAAAATCAAGCACGTCAGCTGCATCCAGTCTTATTCCGTCAACGTCGAATTCATTTACCCAGAAACGTATCACATCACAGATATAATCGCGGACTTCCGGATTTCTTTGGTTTAATTTGACCAACAGATTGTAACCGCCCCAGTTGTCATAGGAGAAACCGTCGTTGTATTCATTGTTTCCGTAGAAATTGACATTGCAGTACCAATCCCTGTATCTTGAGTTCTCTCTGTGCTCTTTTATATCCTTAAACGCAAAGAAATTGCGCCCGGTGTGATTGAAGACACCGTCGAAAATGACCCTGATACCGGCTTTATGGCATTTTTTTACAAAATCCTTAAGATCTTTGTTGTCACCGAGACGGCTGTCAAGCTTCTTATAATCTGTGGTTTCGTAGCCGTGGCCTTCGGATTCAAAGAGCGGACCGATATAGATTGCATTGCAACCAATACTTTTTATATGTTCGATCCATGGAGAAAGAGCCGGAAGCCTGTGAGTGATACCGTCATATTTATTCTCCTTTGGCGCGTCGAGCAACCCGAGCGGATAAATGTGATAAAAAATCGATTCATCATACCATGCCATGTTACATACTCCTTAATCTGATTAAAATAATAAAAATATATTATACTTTTCAGGGATTCTTATCAAGTCATATATGAAGATGAAGAGCGTGACAAAAATTCATTGAAACTTTTTTTGTCACGCTTTTTTGGTGCAGGTTATAAAGTATAATAATTTTGGATAAGTATGCATTTTTGCGATAAATACCATCATGACGATTTATTTTTTATGGAGGGAACGATATGTTTTGTGATCAGTGTGGGACACAGATACCTGATAATTCGAAGTTTTGTCCGACCTGTGGTGCGAAGGTGGACGGAGGTGATATGACAGGGGCTCCGGATACGGGGCAGGGTCCTTATCCACAAATGATGCCTCGACAGACGGGACCGGGACAGGTGAGCGCAAAGAAGAAGGGTTCACCTGCACTGATCATCATACTGGTAGTGTTGGTGCTTATCATAGGCGGTGTTGTTGCCGGTATCTTCGTCCTTAAGAACAAGGTTAAGGACAAGATGGATGAACTTGGCATCACGGGTATCATTGACGATACACAAGACATGATAAACGGAATGACCGGAAATTATAATTCAAACATTAAGATCCCCGATGGCGCCGTACCGGTCGCAGATGCCAATCTTCTGAGCCTTGTAGGTGAATACGAGGGTGAATTCCGGTGTACAGCTTTGGAGGGAATGGAGAACATCCCGGGAGCTCCTGCGGATCAGGTTAAGGCGAAGGTCGATGAAGCGCTTTCCAAGCCTGTTGAGTGCACCCTTGAGATTGAGGATAACGGAGAATGGGAGCTTGGTATCGAGCTTCTGGGCGGACTTGACATGAATTGCCGGGATATAAAGGTTGATGATCCGAAAACACCGGCAGAGGAGTCAGCACATCTTATAGGGCTTGTAAACGGCGGTGCATACAATATCGATATTGAGCAGAGCGATGAGGTAGATATCGAGGAATTAGGTGAAGGAGAGGCAACGGGCAGATTCGTGCATACGGGTGTTTATTGCAAAAAGGGCGGCAAGAATCTGATTGCGGGCTTTATGTCGCAGTCCATGGATCTGAACGGGATCTCCGTTAAGATCGAGGGTAATTTCACGGTTGATAAGATCACCGGTGATTATGTGCCCGAGGGTGGCGAGGAAGCGACGGAAGAGATGAATGGGGAAACAGACCGTGAAGACAGCGATACAGACACAGAAGAGAGTGCCGAATTAGAGAAAGATACAGAAGAAAACCATGATGAAGATCGTAGCGAAGCCCGGAATGAAACCGAGAAAGGACGGGATACGGACAGTTCAGACAGAGACAAATCTATAGGAGATCCTTCACAGACTGCGGTAAGAGGCGGAGAGTGGGAACAACTCGAATCAGGTGAATTCCTATACTATGATAAGAACAATAAACTGCTGACATCAAAGTGGGCTGAGGATGAAGGCGGATACTATTATCTTGGACCGGATGGCTGTCTTGTATATAACAACTATTCCCATGACGGCTACTGGGCAGATAAGAACGGCTGCTGGGATTCGTCTGTTCCTAAGGTAGATACGCAGGTGGATATCATTAACAATACCTATGTGGGTTCTCTGTGGACACTTGATGTGTACATGAATGACTCAAGATCCGGAACAGCCAAATGGTGGTATACGAACACCTTCGGCGGAGGCGAGCCGAAGAAGTATGACTTTACCATAAAGCAGTTAGGACCAAGCTCGTATGCCGCATATTCGGATATAAATGATAATGAGATCTATCTCATTTCCGTTGTGGATGACGGATGGAGCATAATCGTATCATGCGACGGCTCAACGGATACATTGAAGATACAGTAGACCCAGGTGTGACTTTTTGCTGTTTGCTTTTTATGAAGAAAGGAAATAAGAAAATATGAAACGCAGGATTTTTCTTTCGATCATAGCGGTAATAATGATCATGTGCAGTCTGAGCGGCTGCAAAGATAAGAAAAATACAGAAAGTGTCGATGATGGCTCATCGACTCAGAATACCGGCGGGGATTCCGATACCTCCGGAGCTTTTGGATACGGTATGGCCGATCCCGGCAAGATTTATGAAGCGGGACAATGTATCCAACTTGGAGGTTCACCACTGTTTATTGTCATAGAAAACGGGAACGACTGGCTGGATTCATCCAAAGGGCTTGGCTCTGATGAGAAATTCATCAGTGTGCCG
>JAFSZZ010000182.1 GCA_017458765.1 Lachnospiraceae bacterium
AGAAGGATTGCCTGTCTGTCTTTGCTTGGAATATTATGATAAACATAATTGCTCGTCACGGCATCAAATGTTTCATCTTCAAACGGAAGCTTAACAGCATCGCCCTGCATGAAGACTGTGTTGTTCACGCCTTCTGCCTTTGCATTGCTCTCGCACAGGCCCCTGCTGAAAGAAGCATATTCCTTACCCCATCTGTCGATCCCGGTTAACGACGCCCCCGGATTTCTCCTGGCGCACGCTATGGTAAGCGCTCCGCTTCCGCATCCGACATCCAGTCCTTTTCCGCCGTCGGGGATTTTTACATACGACGCAACACCCTCTATTATCTGCTTTGACATCTGCCTGTTCCCATCGTAGGAAAATGCCCTGTACATAAGAAACATCCATATCGATGCAATTATACACACAACCGTTATGACTGCAAGTATCGGTACAAGGACTTTCTTCACCGGATGTGCTATAGGTACGGCTGCAAATACTACAGTCAGTATCAGAAATATTGCTGCCGAGCATGAACTTCCCATTACCATGCCTTTAGGCATCCAGTTTCTGTAATCAGTTTTCATAATCTCAATCCTTTCCTGATAAACTTCTAAAATAAGCTGCATATCCGTACTTCCTGCCGCTGTATATGCTTTCAACCTCCGGGAAATAGAACTGGAAGAAATGGAATTTCAGTAAGAAGAAAGTAATCAAAGCAGATCATGTCATAGATCTTATAAATCGCAAAAATAAGGTAGAATCTTAAGAAAAACCGGATAAATGTATAGCCGCTGCGAAATCCGTCCCAGACCTCGTTTCATTTAACTTCCCACATCGTACCCATGTTCTTAAATCCGCCTTCCGGCATACAGGAGGCACAGGACTTGCCTCCTGTGCCGCAGCCCGTGCAGCCGTCGCAGGAGTGGCCCTGACTGCATGTTTCCGTAAATTCGATCCTCTTTATAACACCCGTGTGCTCGAGGAATTCTATGTCCCTCTTCACTTTTTCGACCGAAGTGCCAAGGTCCATGGCGAGCATTTCAAGGGTTCTTGATCTTCCGTCTTTTAATAATCTTATCAATTCTTCCATATGCTTTACCAAATGAGCAGGCCTATGCGATATGCGATCCCTGCTATGACAAGTGCCATTAGATCTAAGAAGTACATCGCAGATAAGTGCAGCGATAAACGCCGGACAGCCCGCAGACAACATGGCTTCATTAAGCGGATCCGGGATCGCGGCGATAAGCTGGCCTACCCCCATAAGAGGAAGGGCGGGTATGAAGGAAGCGATAAGTCCCAGGATTATGATCAGTACGACTACGGGCTTGCCCCATATTGGTAATCATATATAAAAGTTAGCATTCGCTAACTTTTCATCAAAAAAAATCACCGCAGCGACAGCAATGTATAGCCGGCCGATGAGATAATGTCCGCAAGGTCTCTTTCTGTTTCTTCACGCTTGGAAAGGAGCTTTACTTCTTTATTGGCCAGATCCACCGATGCCCATCTCCCCTCCGTCTTATTAATGGCATTCTCAACCCTGCGTGCACAATTCGAACAGTGCATTCCGTCCACGCTCAATGTATATTTGTACGGATAATTGTTTCTGTTTCTGTCCTTTACTTTTACTCTCTTATCGGCAGGAGTTCTGCTTCCGCAGCACGACGATCCGTAACGGATCCTTTTTACCGTTCCGTATAATGCTATAGACACGATAAGTATCAATGCCATGATTATTATGATGTTTCCCATTTAATTCCTCATATAAAATCAAAAATGTTAGTTAGTCCTTGCTAACCATGTATGATAACACCTGTCTGTCCTTATGTCAATACCGTTAAAACAGTTACATCTCATATATCGATATAACAAAGGCAAATATCACGAAAGGATCGTGACACTGCCTTCCGTTGCGTTTACGAGTACCGTATCTCCGTCTTTAAGTTTAAGTGTCGCATCACCTGTTGCAAGGACTGCGGGTATATTATACTCCCTTGCGACTATCGCAGCATGGGACAAAGTCCCTCCCGTATCCACTACTACGCCTGCTGCCAGGGCAAAAAGCGGTGTCCATTCGGGATCTGTATACTTACATACCAATAAATCATTCTTTTCAAGCTTATAAAACTCTGACGGCGACTTTATGATGCATACACGGCCCTTGACCTGCCCGCTTGATGCACCGATCCCTTTTATCAGATCATCTTCTCCGGCAAGTGCATCTTTCATGCACTTATCCCAGTATGCCTCCGCAAATTCCCTTTTACCCTTCCTTGCAGCGATAATATCCTTTTTATCTTCAAGCGCACCCTGCTTACATACTTCATACAGCTCATCCGCAAAAAGATACAGCAGATCATCATATGAAACCTTTATATATCCCGAGAGCTGTCTTAACAGTTCCCTGCAGAATTCAAATTCACTCTCCCACAGATACTGGGTTGCCTCCCTGATATAGTGATAGTGCCTCAGTCCCCCGACGCGTTTTTCAAACACACTGTATTTTGAAGGCGGCAGGACCTCCTTAACCCTATCCATGAGTTCATTAAAATGTGTCTCGCTCTCCTCTTTTGAAGCCACTGCCTCTCCGCCGCTTTTTAGCATCGGCCTTAATGCGTTTATGAACCTGTCGGGTTCCTCTCTCCATGTCCTTGCGGCAAAGCAGTAGCAGTTAAAATCAGACTTGCTCCCATAGCGGTCCATGAAATCCTCAAATCTCTTTTTAAGTTCCGGATATGAATCACATATCTTTATATAATCCTTCTCCATGACAGTCCGTGTCATCTCACCATCGCTGCCTATGTAAATACACAGCTCCTTCATTTCCCGGTTAATATCCGCAGTCACATAACTCAGTCCTTCAAGGATGTCATATGCATTAAGGCTTTTGTCAACCTTCTGCAGATCTTTTGTTACCCTTCTGCTTTCGATCGCATTGGGGAAAAGGGCATACAGGAATCTGTCATAAGCGGTTTTCTCTATAAGATCATGCATCCTCTTAAGTGCCGCCCCCAAATCCTCGGCATTTGAATATGTTCCTCTTTTCTCATGTTCAAAATCATCACTGCAGTGCTTAAGGGATTCGTCCGCACATCTTATATTGTTGTCTATATTCAGGATCTTTTTTAAGTACCTCGGAACCGCAAAAATATTCTTAGTCAGCCTGACCTTATTTCCCTGATATGACACTCCGTCCTTATCTATCGGATACATCCCACCCTTAAAGTCTATTCCTATCTCATTAAAAAGAGTATTCTTCTGTTCTCCGACAAGGCCGCCAAAATCATGATCCAGCGGATAATACGGAGTCGGAGTCTTCTCGAGATTAAAGAGCACTCCTTCCCTCGTTGCCCCCTTTGCTCTTTTCACCTTAGGATATCCCGCAAAATCATCATCGCTGAATACCTTAGTATTATTTTCTTTAAGTGTCGTGATGCTCCTGGCCTGTAAGATATAGATCTCACCGCCTGCCACAGCCCATTCTATATCCATGGGATGACCGTAGTGTTTTTCTATCCTTATACCCTCTGCCACAAGCCTCGAGATAATGTCCTTATCAAGGACTGCCCGCTTCCTTCTCTGTTCATCGACAGCAGCTCTTATCGTACCCTTATCGGCCCTGCTGTATATTATCTCTTCTTCCTTGGACCCTATGATCTGCCTTATTATCTTTCCGTCTCTGCCGCATATATATTCATCGGGACTGACAATACCGGATACAACCGCCTCTCCAAGACCGTATGATGCGTTTATATGGACGTTTTCCCTGTCCCCTGCGGGATCCGATGTGAACATAACACCGGCCGACTCGCTCTCGACCATCTTCTGTATCACGACCGCAAGCGCAACCTTTTCTTTATCATATCCGTAATTCTTCCGGTAACTGACCGCCCTGTCACCCCACAAAGATGCATAACAGGATTTTATCTTATCGTTAAGGTCCGATGATCCGTTCACATTAAGGTAAGTTTCCTGCTGTCCCGCGAAGCTTGCATCATCAAGGTCCTCTGCCGTTGCCGAGGATCTTACCGCAAGCCTTACATCATCCCCGCCGATCGAAATATAGAAATCCTCTATCTCTTTCTTTAAATCTTCCGGTATCTCTCCCTGTCTTATGGCTTCCCTTAGCTCTTCGGCACTTTCATATTTTCCGGGATCTATCCCGTTAAAGCTCATATATTCATCATAAGCACAGGCAAGCAGAACTCCTCCTCCCGGTATATTTATACCGGCTCCGGTCATCTCCCCAAGGTTCGCTCCCTTTCCTCCGGCAGATCCGATATCCTCCTTTTTTATCTCTCCAAATGATCTTATGTTTTTTGACATTTACGCTGCCTCCCTTGTTTTATACTGTTCTGGATTCATCCAATACATCCCATGTCCTCAGTCCTATGACGAGCGAAAGCAGGAGTGCCGCAAGGCTTGCCGCACTCTTGCAGTAAACAAGACCATTCAGCCCCATAAGTCGCGGCATGATAAGTGCTGAAGGTATCAGAAACGTTCCGTTCTCGGCAATGGTAACTATAGTCGCAAGGCCGAATCTTCCTATGTTCTGTAAAAACATCCCGCATAAAATGTAGAATCCCATAAAAGGCATTATCAGACACTGGGCATGTATGATCCTTATGGCGAGAAGTGAAACATCATTATCCTTTGTAAATCCCGCAACAAGAATATCCGATTTAAAAAACAGGAATGCCACTGATACGACAAGAAATACGCTTACCGTTGCCAGCGCATATTTGAATGCCGTCTTTATTCGGCCGTATTTCCCTGCCCCGTAATTGATGGCACATATCGGCTGAAATCCCTGCCCAAAGCCAATGACCAGTGCATATGCGATATATGATACGCGAAGCGCTATCGTAAGTGCGGCGATGGCATAACTCCCGAATCCGCCCGCCACATTATTAAGTATCACAGAAGATATAGAGCTTATCCCCTGCCTGCAGAAGTTCGGAGCTCCTCCCGTAAGGATCTTTCTTATGTTCTCTGCATTAAGCTTTGCCAACCGCAGCCTGATCTTTACATTTCCGTTCCTTTCCGTGCTTAAGAACAGGACGATGCATCCGCTTATCTGCCCCGCCATGGATGCAAGCGCCGCTCCGGCAACGTCCATTTTGAGTACAAGAATAAGGACCGGATCAAGCACCATATTAAGGACCATTCCGGCAAGAAGACCGATCATGGAGTCGCGTCCGGATCCCGCAAGCCTTAACTGATTATAGAGAACATTTGAGATGAGCATGAATGGCACGGTAAGTATCGTTATCCTTAAGTATCTGACTGTGGCCGCCTGAAGAAGCCCGTCGCCTGCGCCAAGCAGTATCGACAGCCTGTCCGTAAAGGGAAGTCCGAAAAGCACAATAACAGTTCCTGTCAGGAGAGCGATAAGAACTCCGGTGGCTGCCATCCTTTCCGCCGATGCTATATCCCTCTTACCGAGACTTCCCGATATGTGATTACCGCTCCCGTATCCGAACCAGAATCCTATAGCCTGTATCACGGAAACAAAAGAAAATACTATTCCCACCGACGCAGTAAGGTCAACGTTACCAAGTTTCCCGACAAAGTAGGTATCCGTCATGGAATAGACGGTACTGACCATCATACCGATCATCGAAGGAACGGCCATCCTTACAAGAAGCGGATATACAGGCTCATTCGTCAGCTTTTTTATTCTGTTTTCTCTTTTTGATCCGTCGTCGTTTTTCATACTCTTATGATATGCAATAACTATGAATTTTTCTTTTCGCATTTAAAGAACCTGTCTGTTTCCGCTTCGCAGAAAACCCTGTATATTTCCTCAAAATGCTCTTCGCCTATGAGTTCTGAATTAATAAACAGCATACCGGCCGCCCTTGCGATGCTCATTATCTTTGCGGCGTCACACTCTATCCTGTAACCGTTTTCTTCCCAGAAAGATATCATCCTCTCAAGAAAGGCCTTATACAGATTAAAGCTTCTGTCGCTTCTGTTGTTCTGAAAGAAACTTATCGTATCGCTTTCACTGTTTTTAAAGGCTTTGTTCTGCTTTAAGTGCATGCCTTCCTTATACAGAAGATCGATAAGAAATCTGCGCGGATCATCCAATGTTTTTTCTCTCTCTTCGTATATAATATCCGTTTTTTCTCTGATCCTTAAAAGGAACAGATCTTCAACAAAATCATCCTTATCCTTGTAAAAGGTATAAAATCCTCCCTGGGCTATGCCGACTTCCCCGGTAAGCTGCCTTATGGATATATTTCTGATCCCGTTCTCTGCAAGAAGCTTAAGTCCGGTTCTCCTGAGCCTCTCCTGTAATTCTTCCCGTTCTTCCTGAGTAAAAGCTTTTCCCATATAGTCTACCGCCTTCTGTCCTTTATAGGTTAGGTATTGCTAACCTATGCTATGAACATTTTATCTGATTGTTCATAGCCTGTCAAGCGTAATATGAAACAAGGGGACGCTTCCTCGTTTCGCGTCCCCTTGTTTCATATTCCCATCCCATATCGGATGATTTTGTGACGGGTTCTAAAAATGTCCGACCTTATTGATATTGATCTTATTTTAAGAATCCGTTTATTATCTGTTCTTCCGCTTCTTCTTCCGTAAGTCCGAGAGTCATGAGTTTGATTATCTGATCGCCCGCGATCTTGCCTATGGCCGCTTCATGCACCAGTGCCGCATCCACATCATTTGCCTCAAGTCCCGGCACGGCCAGTATCCTTCCGTTATCCATGATTATCGCATCGCATTCCGTGTGTCCCGAACACGGAGCGTTCCCGGTGAGCACGGCATCGAACTTCTGATATGAAGAATCCCTTGCAACGGACCTTGATACCACATCGGCATTGGAGCCTTCACCGTTCATGTCGACTTTATAAATACTTATCGCTCTCTGATCCCCATGCGTCATAAGGCGTTCTCTTACGATAAGCTTCGCACCCTCCTTAAGCTCCGCCCTGGTCGTGCGTTCAGTATCATCAACGCCTTTTATCTGCACCATCTCCATCTCACAGGTGCTGTTATCCTCCATATATACTTCCGTAACGGGATTCAATATCCTCTTGCCTTTTCCGTCACCCGATCCGTAATGCTTCTCAACATATTTGACTTTTGAATCCTTCCCCACAAAAAACCTGTGGATACCGTCATGCTGCGAATCCTGATTCCCGCAGTTATCGATCCCGCAGCCTGCCACTATGATCACATCGGAACCTTCACCGATATAAAAATCATTATATACCGTCTCCTTTATCCCGCTTTCCGACATGACCACCGGAATATGTACACTTTCATTTTTAGTGCCCGGCTTTATTTTTATCGTAAGCCCCTGTCCGTCTTCCCGTGGGATTATCTCTATATTAGCGGTAGAGGCTCTTCCTGCGGACTTGCCGTTGGCGCGTATATTATACGCACCTTCCGGAACATCATGAAGATCCGCAACCTCTCTTAATATCCTCTTTTGTATTTCATCCATCTGAAGCATCGTTTACTTCTCCTTACATTTACTTAACATTTCCAGACACCATGCTGCATTCCCTGACCGCCGAAGGTGTATCCATGAGGCCGGGAAGTATCTCATCCCTGCTTCCGCCTTCTGCCAAACGTCCTTCCTTTATCACCATTATCTCATCGGCTATCTCGAGTATACGCTCCTGATGCGAGATAATAAGGATCGAACTGCCCTTTATATCCCTGCGCATTCCTTCAAATACCTCGATAAGATTCTTAAAACTCCACAGATCTATGCCTGCTTCCGGCTCATCAAACACCGAAAGTTTCGGTGCCTTTGCCAATATCGTTGCTATCTCTATCCTCTTAAGCTCTCCGCCCGACAGGCTTGAATTGACCTCCCTGTTGATATAGTCCCTCGCGCACAGTCCGACCGACGAAAGATACTTACAGGCATCCGCGGCCGATATCTTCCTGCCTGTCGCAAGACGTATCAGATCGAATACCTCGATACCCTTGAACCTGACCGGCTGCTGAAAAGCGAAACCGATCCCCTTCCTGGCACGATCCGTTATCGTCATATCCGTAATGTCTTCACCATCAAACAATATCCTGCCCTCATCCGGCTTCTCTATCCCCGCGATGAGTCTTGCAAGAGTGGACTTTCCCCCACCGTTCGGGCCTGTGATAACTATCAGCTTATCGTCGGGGATCACCATGCTGACATCCCTTATTATTTCCTTATGTCCCTCATCAGCATCAACACCGAACGAAATATTCTTTAATTCAAGCATCTTTATTCCTTCCTGTTATACCCATAACAATTTTATCATGCTTCCTGCCGCTTAACGGCAAACCAAAACGCTTCTCCACCTCCGGAATATTTGGACGATGGAGAAGCGCGGTTAATTTCTCATTAAACTATATCCATATCCTATTCCTTCTTAAGCTTGTCGTATATAGGATATTTTACATCATATTCCTCATTTGCAACAACCGACTGCATGCCCTTCTTTGTGTTTATATTTACAACGATCGGAGCATTTAAGTTGACTGTCATCTTGGTAACATCCGCAGGTATCGTCATAGTTACAAGAACCAGTGCATTTTCCTCAGTCAGTCCACCGATCGTGGCTTCAATATTCTCGGTAAACTTCGGCGAATAACCGGGTTCCACGATAAGCGCGGGAACTACAGGCAATGCGAATGCAGGCTCATCAAGAGATACAAGGAAGTTCATTCCCCCTGCGGTATTCTTATCATTATCATACATCAGCGTAAACTTCTTAAGTTCCGGAAATCCCAAAATCCCTTCGGGAAATTCAATGATCTTATCATCCCCCACATCGATAGTACCAAACAGCTTAGTTGAAACCTCCATAATCCCACTCCTTTCATTATAAGATCACATTAAATTAGTTACAGCGTTGAATAACCGAAACCGTTACATATAGCATCAACCGGAACACCCGAACTGCACAGTGGACAACTTGCCGGCTTATAACTCGTATAATCGGGAAGATCCCTAGTGGAATACAATGATCTTATCTGATAGCCTTCTACCTGTGTGGCAACGGAATAGATCGCCGATATCCCGACTACCTGTCCTCCGTAGAAACCCACAGATCCTACGGCACTCCTTAAAGTATCACCTGTAGTTGCCGTATCGATAAGGATCAGAACCTTCTTGCCCCGTATCATATGCTGATTGTTCTCGCGAAACATCATCTGTCCGCTAACATTATACTCGGGGCTGGTTATATACATGGTCTGATGTCTGTTCGCCGAGATAATGCCTGCCTTGGTAAGTTTATTGGCAAGATATGATCCCACCACTTCCATGCCGTTCAGGCACAATATGGTATCGATTATATCCGACGATAAATACATCTCGGCCATTTCCTCACCGGTGGCCCTTGCCTCACGCTGGCGCGACTTCATATCGGTCAGATCCATGTAATAATTTACATGTGAATTGGGTGTAACGAAATGCCCCGGTATATAACGAAGCACTACGTCCTTATTCTTGGTGTAATCAATCTTCTTATAGTCCTGCATACGACCCCCTTAAAGTATTTGATAGATAAAAGTATAACACAATTTTACGGAAATTGCACAAATTTTTTGAAAATTTACATAACTTTTCCGAATAGTTAAATAGTCTTATATATCGCAGCCCTCTCTCGCGCCGATTTGGGAAGTATAAGATAGTCGCAGCCTGCATTTATTGCCGACTGACCGTCCCTTGACATCCTGTCGCCTATCATCAGTATCTCATCGGGAGCAAACCCGTTATCCTCCATTATGAGCTTAAGCCCTTTCGGACTCGGCTTAAGTTCATTTACCCTCTCATCCGTAGCGGCATACATCCCGTCAACGGTAAGCCCCAAAGCCTTCAGCTTATCCTCAATTGGATAGTCCGAAAAAATGAAGACCTTCTGTCCGCCTCTTCTGATACCTTCGATGATCTTAAGCAGTTCCCTGTCCGCGGTATCCGCAACTGCCTTAAGCGGCTTTTCATACATCCATGTTTCCACAGTGGTTTTTACTGTTGCGGCAGAACATTTCATAACCTCCGCAACATATCCGTACTGTTCATCCTCAAGCCCTGGCAGACCGGTATCTCCCCGTACATCCGCTGCACCCGTTCCTGCAGCTTCAGGTCCGGAAGATGACGCAGCAGTTATCTCATCCCAATTCTCCCTGACTTCCCTGAACTTCTTTATTACAAAAAGTTCCTTAATACGCCAAAAATGGCATAGATAATAGCTAAAAAGCATCCATGCCATTTTTATACGAAGTTTCCGCTGATAATACAGTGTCCCGTCAAGATCGAAGACAACAGCTTTATATTCCGTAAGTTTCTTTTTCATTTTTAAATTAAACTCCTGCAGGTAGTAAGAAGGGCTCCATCCAAAAATTAAGAAAATCAAGATCCACAAAGGTAAGTACGAACAGGATCACACAGAGCAGTGCTATATATGCGATCAGCTTCTTCTCCCTGTACAGTTTCTCGGGCTTCTGTACCGCCGAGTCAGGCTTAAAGCTTATCCACAGGTAGAAGCAGAAAAGTCCGAACACAAAAGGCATTGCCACCAGATACTCTATGCGGTATTTTACCATGAATATGCCAATGAAAAATGTGGCAGTCATCGCATAGAAAAACGTGGATACAAGAAGAGACTGTTCCGAATAATGCTTGAATGACTTCCTGTAAAGACCTGCCCTCTCGGGATCACCTATCATCCTGTATTCCGCAAATCTCTTGGTAGCCATGAGAAAAGCTCCTGCAAACCAGTAACCGATAAGTATGGAACTGGGCGGCTGATACTCGGAATTTATTATGAACCACCCGAGCAGCAGACGTATCATATTATTTATCGATTCGCTGAGTACATCAAGATACGGGATATCCTTGGTACGTATCGGCTTGACATTATACAGGACTCCCATCACGAGAAGCCATATCTCTACAATAAGAAACGGCTTGTTTATCGGGATCGCAAGCCCTATACCGATGATAATGCATATCGCATATTCGAGCATGACCAGCGAGAACTTCATGTTCTCGGACACAACCGGTCTGTTCTTCTTGGTAGGATGATATTTATCGAATTCGGCATCGAGCCACTCGTTAATAACGTAATTGGCCGACGCGATAAAGCATGTTGAGAAAAA
>JAFSZZ010000183.1 GCA_017458765.1 Lachnospiraceae bacterium
AAGCCATCTCTGAACTTCGCTCACGGAAACCATAGCGCTGTCATTTTCGGCAGCAAGCCTGTCATAATACGATCCGATCACAAAATGCCCGACCACTCCGAAAACGATCACCACAATGATCGTACATACACAGAAATAGATCACTCTTTTTATGTGCTTGTTTTTTTCCATCTGTTCGTGTGTCTGATTCATAACAAAACAGCACCTCCTTCGATCATATCACGAAGTTCCCTACATCCTGTCCGGTGCATAAAAGCCGAGCATATCTATACATGTTTCAAGAACTTCCTTCGTTATCTTAAGCAGTGCGATCCATCCCGCCTGTCTCTCCTTGTCTTCCTCTGTCAGTATCCTGTTCTCATGATAGAAACGGTTAAATGCATTTGCAACATCATAAACAAAAGAGCATATCTTGTGAGGCGCAAGTTCTTCATAAGCACCGGACACCACCTGACCAAACCGCGTAAGTTCAAGCATCAGCGCCTTATCCGTCTCGTTTACGGCTTCCCTGATGCCTGCTGCCTCAATGCTTCCCTTCGCCTCCGAATACTTACCGAGTATCGATTTTATCCTTACTATCGTATAAAGGATATAGGGACCCGTATTTCCTTCAAATGATGTGAACTTATCTATATCAAAGATATAATCCTTCGTTGCCTGATTGGACAGATCTCCGTATTTTACGGCAGCAAGCGCAACCGTTTTTGCCGTTTCCCGCCCTTCTGCTTCTTCAACCTCGTGATTGTCGCAGATCTTTTTATACATCTCCTCATCAATCTCATCAAGAAGAGCCTCAAGACGCATAACACCGCCTTCACGTGTCTTAAACGGCTTGCCGTCCTTTCCGTTCATCGTACCGAACCCCAGGAAGTCAAGTTCCGTATCCTTATCAACCACACCCGTCTTCTCAGCGCACCTGAATACCTGCATAAAATGCATTTCCTGACGTTTATCGGCAATATAGATAAGCTTATCGGGGTTTATGGAAGTACGCCTGTCGACCAGTGTTGCAAGATCCGTGGTTGTGTAAAGTGACGCTCCGTCCGACTTTAGGATCATGCATGGCGGAACCTCTTTCGTATCGGTCTCCTTACTTATATCGACAACAAGGGCTCCCTCACTCTCATATGCATAGCCGCCCTTCTTCATATCTTCAACCATACCATTTATGTAAGGCCTTGCATCCGATTCACCCTTCCACAGATCAAAGGAAACGTTAAGCCTTTCATAGTTTTTCTTAAGGTCGGGAAGCGAGACGTTCATTATGTGCTGCCAGAGTGCAACATGTCCTCTTTCTCCCTGCTGGATAAGAAAAGTATCGTTCATTGCCTCATTTTTATACTCTTCATCCTCCTTGGACCGTGCGGAAGCTGCCGGGTATATGTCTTCAAGTTCCGACATGGTAAAAGGAGGCTCCTCGGGATACTCTCCTTTGAATCCGGGATCAAAATACGGCAGATCCGGCTTACGCCTGCGAAGTTCTGTCATAATGAGCCCCATCTGTAATCCCCAGTCGCCGAGATGTATATCTCCTATGACTTCATTTCCCATGTAACGGCAGATACGTTTGACGGCTTCGCCAATTATAGCCGAACGCAGATGTCCTACATGGAGCGGCTTGGCCACATTCGGTCCGCCGTAATCTATAACGATCTTTTGGGGAGTACCAATTGTATCAAGCCCGTACTTTTCTTCACCTGCCATCTTATCAAGGTATCCCGCAAGGAAACCTTTCGAAACCCTGAAATTAAGAAACCCGGGAGCCACGGCACTGACATCGGTAAATACCTGCTCATCCCCAAGCTTCGCCGCCACATCATTTGCGATCATTATGGGGGCTTTTTTATATTCCTTTGCCGCAGCCATCGCTCCGTTGCACTGGAATTCGCACAGATCCGGCCTGTTCGATACGGTTACCTTTCCGTATTTTCCGTCGTATCCTGCCTTGTCGAAAGCCTCCGACATCCGGATCGTCAGTTCTTCTATCATTGTCTTCATGGTCATTGCTCCTTCTTCTCTCTGTTCATTTTGATAGGATATGGCATTTTGTAATGTCCGACTGCCAGCGCCTCGCTGTCATCAGAAACAAGGATCAGCGTATCTTCCTCGCAGGATACATCCATACAGGCGGTCCCTATATACAAATGACCGTCTTTTGCTCTGTATGAATCTATCTTGTCAACTCCAGATTCCTTAAGCAGATTATCAAGAGCCTCCTGTATATTAAGCTGTTCCTTAATGTTATCCTTGATTCCGGTCGAACTGTACATGTTCTTTAAGAGGCCGGAAATATCGACATTACCGGGTATGTTTGCTTCAACACCCCTGCTCATGGTCTCAACCACCAGATCGAGCACCTTATCTATATATGCGTTTAGTGCATCATAATCCACGGAAACATCTATCGAATCGTCATCCTTAAGATCAAAGATAAAGATTATCGGTATCTTCATGGCCGAAAGATCTATGTCAAAACCCTTTTCTTTAACATATTGCTGAACTTCCTTACGAGCGTCATATTCATATTTCCATCTGCCGCGCACCAGGTCAAGCACCGCTTCATCACATTTTTTTATGCCCTCTTCCGCTTTTCCGTAATACCTCTCATCTTCTTCGATAACTTTCTTATATTCTTCGACAGCTTCGGGATACGAACCGCGTTCATAGGCTTTCTCCGCCTTTTCATAGGCCTTACGCGAGGTATTTATCCTGTCTAACTGATCATTTATCTCATTATACTCACCGATATCATCAAAAACACTGTCCTTCAGCCCGTCAAACTCTGTCATCACCTCATCATAAGATATCTCTTCATTAATGAAATCATCCCTGAGTTCCCGTACGCGGCCTATCATGGATACCCTGACCTCTTCTTCCTGTTCCTCTGCGGCCGTCTCATCCTGTATTCCGGTTTCCTTATCCATATCCCTGACCTGTACCGTTTCTTCGGCTTTCTCCGTTTCTTCCGCGGAACGGGTCAGCAGCAGATATACTCCCGTTATCACAACTGCCGCAGCGGCAATGATAATCGCTGCTGTGACCGGTCCTTTTGCTGTCCTTTTTCTTTTGCCCGGATCATTCCTTTCACCGATCAGGGTGTGTATATATTCAAGGTCTTCGTTGTCTTCGGGTTCATATATGAAAGGAAGCCCGTCCGATCCCTCCTGTGCCGTATATCCGCGCAGATCCTTTCCGGTGATGATCCGGTGCTGTTCAAACATCTCGGCCACCGTCGCTTCTATCGGATCTTCGCTGAACGCAGTTTCTTTGGCCGGAACATATTCATCTGCCTGCTTCCGGGCATTCTCAAGTTCCCTTGCCCTTCCGCCGGCTTTCTCAGCCTCAAGTTCATCCTGTTCCCTTAATATTTCAAGCGCAGATCGGACATTGTTTCGAAGTCTTGAACCACACATATAACATGCATAATCATCGTCTTCCACTCTGGTCCCGCATTTAGAACAATACATCTTTCCCTCCGTTATACCTTTATCCCTATTCTTTCAAGGAACTGTTCCGTATATCTCCTGTAATCCTCCGGTGCCGTAAGTACCGAAGCGGCATGGGTTGCCTCGGGTATTATATGCAGTTCACTGTATCCCTTCGTCTCTTTCTGCATAAGCTCACTGTTGAACGGCCGGATAAAGGTATCTTTTTCTCCATGAAAGAACAGAATGGGGATATCATTATCCTTAAGACTGTCAATCGGCCGCATCCGGGTATATGTATATCCGTATATCAGTCTGGTACACAGCTGTGCGGGATAGATCATCCACTCCGGAAGATGCATATCCTTAAGTCCACCCTTCATGACATTCATTATCTCGGCAAATCCGCAGTCAGCGACCACAAAATCAATATCCGGTTTATATTCAAGTACCGCTATGCTGGTCGCGCTTCCGAGAGATTCACCGTGGATGCCGAAAACGCTCATATCGGGGTAACGTTTACGACAGTCACTTATCAGAAGGTCAAGGTCCTTTCTCTCGCGAACAGTATATGTACAGAAGGTCTTCACGTTTTCTCCATGACCCCTCAGATCATAAAGTATTACATTGAATCCAAGTTCAAGATACATACCTGTATATTTGAGCATTCCGTAGTGATTATCGGTATATCCGTGGGATATCAGAATATATCTGTCCGTAGGCCTGGGGTTTACAAGAAGTTGTACCGGCAGAACATAACCATCATAGCTCACGATCGTATAATCTTTTTTCTCAAGCTCATCATAAAATGAGATATCGTAATGATCCTCCTGCCACTTTCGGGCTTCTTCAAAAGTCTGTCTCCTGATGCGCATCGAATAATACGACAGATATATGCTCAGTGCAGCAAATAAAAGACATATGATAAGCATTATTGAAATTATTATCATTATCCCGCTCCTTAACATTCCCATATTATATCAGGATACCGATGATCTCTGCCGACAGTTCCAGATACCGTTTCACCAGTTCTTCATGATTTTCCCTTATATATCCGTTATCACCATTTGAAGCTGCTTCTTCAAGCGATCTCGACTTTACCGAGATCTCGTCGATACCCAATGTCCTGCTCATGCTCTTAAGTGCATGAACAGCAATCCTGTATCCATCCGTATCATCATTTTCAAGGCATCCGCTCATCTGCTTTATCCTCTCCTCCGATGACAAAGCATACTCATAAAGCGTTTCCAGGTAAAACTCCTCATCATTGGCACAATATCCGATCCCCTTGTCTGTGCGGATACCGATATTCCTAAGTTCACTTAAACTGTTCTCCCTGAAAACATGTTTCTTTTCATTGGGAACATCACCGGCTCCCGGAGTGAACTCGAGCACTATGGGCTCTTCATTCTTTTTACCCGGACTGTCTTTACCGGTCTTATGTCTGTGCGAAACGATACCGGCCGGAAGATATTTTTCCAGCAATTTCTCAAATACGGCGATATTGACAGGTTTGGCAAGATAGTCATCAAACCCTGCCTTTATGTATATCTCTCTTGCGCCCACAACGGCGTTGGCCGTAAGTGCTATGTATGCCGTCTCCGGTCTCATGAGGCCTTCGGCCTTAAGGGCATCAAGCGTCTTTATGCCATCCATCCCCGGCATCATATGATCAAGAAAAACTATATCATATTTATTATCCCTTATCATATCTATCGCAGCTTCACCCGACGATGCCAGATGAGGGATAATGCCGTTTTGTTTCATCAGATTTTTTATGACCTTAAGGTTCATATCATTGTCATCAACCACAAGGACCCTTGCATCTTCCGCATACAGATATTCCGAATCACGGTGGTCCCGGTCGTTTCTTGCCGGTCGGTCGTAATAAGCACCCACTGGTTCCGGATCAGCTATAGTCTGCTTTAATCTAAACGAAAAAACCGACCCCGAACCGTATACACTCTCAACCAAAAGGCAGCTTCCCATCATCTCCAAAAGTTTGGTGACGATGGACATTCCAAGTCCCGTTCCTTCTATATTACGGTTTCGCTTCTCTTCGATACGCTCAAATGACTCGAAGAGCTTATCCATATCTTCTTCACGGATACCTATCCCCGTATCCTTTACACTCACCTCAAGCTCAATCGTATCCCGATCCCTTGATTTTTCCGAAAACGACAGAAGCACGCTACCTTCTTCGGTATATTTTACGGCATTTGTCAGAAGGTTCATGATGACCTGACTTACACGTACATCGTCCCCTATAAGTTCGCAGGGGATATTCTCATCTACATCAACCGAAAAGTCAAGCCCCTTATCCTTAGCCCTCTCACTTATCGAATTGACCAGATTGTTGATCATGACCGCAGTTTCATATCGGACCGGGATTATCTCCATTTTCCCGTCCTCGATCTTCGAGAAGTCAAGTATACTGTTTATCAGTGATAAAAGTGTATTTCCGGCAGATCTAATATCTTCCGCATAATCCGTTATACTGTCATCTTCGGACTCCCTGAGTATCATCTCATTCATACCTAAAATGGCATTTATTGGCGTCCTTATCTCATGAGACATCTGTGCAAGGAAACGGCTCTTGGCTTTACCTGCTGCGATCGCGGTCTCTGCGGACTCCTGGATCTTCCTGTTGGTCTCATCCTGCCATTTCAACAGATTTGACAGCATTCGGTATATCATTATTATACAGCCCAGAGACCCTATGAGCACTATTATTCCCGATACCGACACCGTACCGTATATATTCCAGATATTCGAAACGGCATATATCGTGAACTTGGACTCATCATTACGCATTGCCGTAACCATGCGCCTGGATCCTTCATAGTCGGTTATGATCTTGTACGTATATCCATCGGGTTCAATATCACCGTATGGAAGATCGGCCACATTCGTCTTTCTCTCCTTTGACATCTGATAGCTTCCGAACGGATGATTGATGATATTGCCTTCGGTGTCGACCAAAAAGGCATATCCCGTATCCGAATAACTGTCCCCCAGTATATCTATAAGATC
>JAFSZZ010000184.1 GCA_017458765.1 Lachnospiraceae bacterium
CGAAGCAAGCTGAGAAGGTAGGTGTGGGCTCTGTGATACCACGCTCTGTACCCGCAAGCTTAGCGGTAAATCCTGACAGGAAGTAGTACTGGGTCTGCTCAGGATCAAGGATCGATACGGGAGGAAGTACTCCGAATGCATCAGCTGAAAGGAAGATCACATTATCAGCATCGGGACCTGAAGAGATCTTGTTAACGTTCTTGGCTATCTTCTCGATATGCTCGATAGGATAAGAAACACGAGTGTTCTCTGTAACTGACTTATCGGCAAAATCGATCTTGCCGTTTGCATCAACTGTTACGTTCTCAAGAAGAGCGTTCCTCTTGATAGCGTTGTAGATATCGGGCTCACTTTCCTTATCAAGGTTTATAACCTTGGCGTAGCAGCCGCCCTCGAAGTTGAATACACCGTTATCATCCCAGCCGTGCTCGTCATCACCGATGAGGAGTCTCTTGGGATCTGTTGAAAGTGTGGTCTTACCTGTTCCTGAAAGACCGAAGAAGATAGCGGTATGCTTACCTTCCATATCTGTATTTGCCGAGCAGTGCATAGCTGCGATACCCTGAAGAGGAAGATAATAGTTCATCATTGAGAACATACCCTTCTTCATCTCGCCGCCATACCATGTATTAAGGATAACCTGCTCGTGGCTTGTAACGTTAAACGCTACACATGTCTCTGAATTAAGACCTAATTCCTTATAGTTGTCAACCTTAGCCTTGGATGCTGTATAAACAACGAAGGTAGGCTCGAACTCAGCCTCTTCCTCAGCTGTGGGCTTAATGAACATATTCCTTACGAAATGTGCCTGCCATGCAACTTCCATGATGAAACGAACTGCCATTCTTGTGTCCTTGTTGGCTCCGCAGAAAGCATCAACAACAAAGAGTCTCTTGTTTGAAAGTTCCTTCTTGGCAAGATCCTTAACGGTAGCCCATACTTCCTCAGTCATGGGATGGTTGTCGTTCTTATAACTTTCCGTTGTCCACCATACAGTGTCCTTGGAATTCTCGTCCATTACGATGTACTTATCTTTGGGAGAACGTCCTGTGAACTCACCAGTCATAACATTGATGGTATCGAGTTCGGTCATGGTTCCCACATCAAAACCTGTAAGACCTGCCTTGGTCTCTTCCTCGAACAATACTTCATATGAAGGATTGTAAACAATTTCGGTTGCGCCGGTAATACCGTACTTGGTTAAATCAACTTTTGCCATACTATACCTCTTCCTTTCGTTTGAAAATATATATGTTCAATGGTCACCCATGAACGTGCCGAACATTATTTTATCACGGTAATCTCCCTTTGACAATGTTTTTATAAGGGAAAATCCCCATCGTTATATGCCTCAGTTTATCGGCGCGGTAACTACGGCAAGCCAGTCTGCTTCATCCTTTGAAAGTCTTTCATGATACAGCTCATATATGGCCCCGTGGTATGCGTTTATTATCTCCTTCTGCCTGCTTGTAAGCATTTCCGGGACTATCGCCTCTCTCTCATACGGAACAAACGTCAGATTGTCAAAACCCAGGAAACGTCCCCATTCATTTTTCTTCTTTTCGACACACAGCAGAAGGTTCTCTATCCTTATACCGTATCTGCCCTCCAGATAAATACCGGGCTCATCACTGGTTATCATGCCCGGTTCAAGCTTAGGCTGCGGATTATCCTTATCTATCCTGTACCTGAAGGCCTGAGGTCCTTCGTGGACGTTAAGCTGCGCTCCGACACCATGCCCTGTCCCGTGCCTGTAATCTATATATCTGTCCCATATGGGCCTCCTTGCCAGTATATCGAGGTTTTCACCCCTCGTCCCCTCTAAGAATACCGCATCGGCAAGATCAAGAACACCCTTTAGCACCGCGGTATAATCGCACTTCATTTCTTCCGTAAGTTCTCCGAGCGCTATTGTCCTTGTAATGTCGGTCGTTGCTCCTTCGTATTGTCCTCCCGAATCCACCAGCAGAAACCCATAAGGCTTAAGTTCTTCACTTTCCCTGCTGTCAGGACTGTAATGAATGACCGCTCCGTTGCTGCCGTAAGCAGATATCGTTTCAAAACTGAGGCCGCGATTACCCTTTATCTCCCTTCTCATATCATCAAGCATCATCGCGGCTTCATATTCGTTTATTCTTCTACTGCCTTCCGCAACAAGTTTCTTTATACTGTGAATGAACCTTGTCATGACAAGACCGTCTTCGATGTGCCATTTTCTCGCAAGTGCGCATTCCGTATCATTTTTGATATGCTTCCCTATGTACAGGTCGGAATGCCTGTCGATCAGTTCATTTCCGTCCAGAAGTTCCGCCTCATGTGCGTTCAACGTCCTTAGATCGCAAAGGATCTTTCTGCCGCTTAAACTTTTTATATGATCATCAAAGTCATCATAATCCCTTACCCTGACACCTTCTCTCAAGAGTTCACTTGCGATCTCACCGGAACAGCACCCCTTCTGTATGAACAGATCGGCGTTTTCCGCATCTATGCAGGCATAAGATACCGCGACAGGATTATACTCGATGTCATCACCCCGCAGATTGAATGTCCACATGATATCGCTGAGTCCAGATAAAACAAGGACATCTGCCTTGTATTCCTCGAGCTTCTTCCTTATCCCTGCAAGCTTATCCTCGCAGCCTCTTCCCGCAAGGCTTAACGGGAGCCTGTATACCGGGGCGCTGCGTCTTGCCGGACGGTCTGTCCATATCTTCCCGGCAAAGTCAATGTCCGTTACGGAGCATCCTGTATCCGCACTCATCTTTTTCAGCTTACTGTAGGAAGCGGCCGATATGAGTTTAAGATCGGTACCTATGTTAATCCGCCGTGAGCATGCTTTGGCATTTTTTGCAAGATCACCAAGATACTCCCGCATATCCTTAACGCCTTCCTCACCGCTTCGTTTAAGAGTAATGCCGGAGCCTTCAAGTTCCCTCTCCGCCTGTATAAAATATCTTCCGTCTGTCCACAGTCCCGCTTCTGACTCAGTTACGATCAGCGTTCCCGCAGATCCCGTAAAACCGGACAGATACTCCCTGAACTTATAATACGGATCTATGTATTCCGAACAGTGTTCATCTGCCGTAAAAACCAGGCAGCAGTCAATGCCGCCGTTTTTCATTTCATGCCTTAAGGCTTCTATCCTGTCCGCGTGGATACTACTCATTAAAATGCTCCTTTAAGACCTTCAGATACCATCTGCAGGCCTCATTAAGATCTTCGTCCGTAAAATCCGTCACCTTATCGCAGGACGGCTTAAATGAAGCACTGGATTCATCACGGTTTGCTATATTCCACATGACAAAACTGACATCATATTTATCCGCGAGCTCTATCCACTTTTCCGCTTCTTCAAAATTATTCGTATAATTCCCGCTCGCATCACAGCATCCGAATTCGGTTATGAACAAAGGAAGACCCTGCTTTGCCGCTTCTTCAAACCTGTCTCTTAACGGCTGTCTGTGCGTATCGGCATAGAAATGAAGGACATACATAAGGTTCTTATCCATAGTGATCGGATCTGCAGCAGCCTCATCAACATACTGTGACCAGTTTGGCGTTCCGCAGAGTATGACCGCATATTCATCGTATTTCCTTATTGCGGGTATCACCGCTTCGGCGTATTCCTTTATATCCTTCCATGAACATCCGCTGTTCGGTTCATTGCATATCTCATAGAATACATTTCCGTATGCATGGTATTTCTTCGCCATCAGTTCAAAGAAGCTCACCGCTTCATCCCTGTGCATAAGGGGATTTGAATCCTTAAGGATATGCCAGTCAATGATCACATACAATCCGATCTCCGTTGCCGCCTTAACTCCCCTGTCTATGACTTCAAGGAGCCTACGCCTGTTCTCATCATCGCCCGTACAGTATCCGTTAAGTTCTGCGGTATACATGGCAAGCCTTATTATATCCACATGCCACTTATCCCTCATAAATGCGAAAAAATCCCTGTTCACATACTGCGGATACCATGAAAGCCCATGCGTTGAAAATCCGTGAAGAGTTACCTTTTCTCCGTTCCTGTCGGTAAGAACACCCCGGTTATTTACATGCAGTGCACCGTATCTGTCATATTTAGTCTTTCCCATTTATCTGCTCCTATTTTTCCCTTGTCACGATATGATCGTGCATGTTAAAATCATACTATACTACATTTAAAAAGAGAAGTAAAACAAAAGAAGAGGAAAATTAATGAACACCAATACCAATTACTACGAAGTGACTCCCGACATTGTAAGGCTTGCCGGACTTGCGGAATCGAGTAATCTTATAGATCCCGAACTTTACACCTTATATGATGTCAAAAGAGGACTGCGCGATCTTAACGGCAAGGGTGTACTCGCCGGACTGACTAATATTTCCGATGTAAGGGCCAATAAGACAGTAAATGGTGAACAGGTCCCGATAGACGGAGAACTGTTCTATCGCGGCTATAATGTCCGTGATCTTGTACGAGGCTTTACCAGCGAGGAGCGCTTCGGTTTCGAGGAGGTTACCTATCTCCTTCTCTTTGGTATGTTGCCGGATAAAAATGAACTCCGCGAATTTTCCAAGCTCCTTGCCATGTACCGTACACTTCCCACAAGTTTTGTGCGTGACATCATCATGAAGGCTCCGAGCCGTGACATGATGAACACTCTCGCAAGAAGCGTGCTCACCCTGTATTCCTATGATGACAATGCCAATGACATCTCAACTCCGAATGTCTTAAGGCAGTGTCTTCAGCTGATCAGCCTGTTCCCTCTCCTTTCCGTTTACGGATACCAGGCATACAGGCATTATCATGACGGTAAGAGCTTATATATACACTCACCCAAGGATGATCTGTCCACAGCCGAGAATATACTGCGCATCCTGAGGGCCAATAAGACCTATACCCCTCTGGAAGCCCGGATACTTGACGTTGCCCTCGTACTCCATATGGAACACGGCGGCGGTAATAACTCAACATTTACAACGCATGTTGTGTCCTCTTCGGGGACTGACACATATTCTGTCATCGCAGCTGCCATCGGTTCGCTCAAGGGACCTCGTCACGGCGGAGCCAACCTTAAAGTCGTCGATATGTTTGCGGATATGCAGAGAGTCTTAAAGGACTGGAATGACGAGGATGAGATATCCGATTACTTAAGGAAGCTTCTTCACAAGGAAGCCTTCGATAAACAGGGGCTGATCTACGGAATGGGTCATGCCGTATATTCGCTTTCGGATCCGCGTGAACAGATCTTCAGGAATTATGTTGAGAAGCTCGCTGTTGAGAAGGGACTCGAGAAGGAATTCAAGCTGTATTCAACGGTCGCGAGATTAGGCCCTAAGATCATAGCCGATGAGCGTAAGATCTATAAGGGTGTATGCTGCAACGTTGACTTCTATTCCGGACTTGTATATGACATGCTCGGTCTTCCCAAGGAACTGTACACCCCTATCTTCGCGATAGCAAGGATCGTAGGCTGGAGTGCTCACAGGCTTGAGGAGCTTACCAACAACAGCAAGATAACACGTCCGGCATATAAGCCTGTCGGAGAAGACAGGAATTATATCCCGTTAAACAGCAGGAAATATTGATATTTACCGCTCCGTATATTAAAATTAGATAATAAAACTTCAGGAGGCCGTATATGAGTGAATCCAATGTAAAAATGCTGGTATGTGATGATTCTATCCTCGCGCGCAAGAGCATGACAGCAATGCTCAATTCTTTCGGCTATGAAAACGTATTTGAGGTAAGTAATGGCGAAGACGCCGTAAATAAATATAAGGCGGAGAAGCCCGACATCGTATTCCTTGATATAGTAATGCCTGTTAAGGACGGTATCACGGCAACCAAAGAGATAATCGAATTCGATCCGGATGCTAAGATCATCGTGATATCTTCCGTGGGAACACAGACACATTTAAGGGAAGTGATCAAGGCCGGTGCAAAGGATTTTATTCAAAAGCCCGTTGATCAGGATCTTCTCAAAAAGATAATAGAACACAATCTTCCGTAACCAACAGCCGATACTGTCAGGAGGGAACATACTATTATGACAAATGATGATTTGGTATTAAGTATTCTTGATAATTCCAATTACAATGAGATATCGGGATCGATGACGGAATTCGTCAGGACTTACGTTGAGAAGCTCGTGACCGATGTTTCGCTGTATGTTGATTCTTCGATAGTTGTTGAGAATATCGAAACAGTGGATAAATACAAGGCAGGACAGGAACTCTCGCAGGATATAACAGGTGTTCCTTCCGCATATTCCGCGATCGACGGGGAGCCGGATGTCCTTGTACAGTTCGCCGAACAATATGCCAAGCTCGGAATAGACAGTTTCGACATTCTTGCGAAGGAAGCGCTTCTTGATTTCCTGAATCTGCATAACGGACTGTTCATAGTGCTCTTAAGCAAGCTCAATCTGTGTGAGTTAAGCCTCAATGCTCCCAAGCAGAATGAGTATCTTAATATAACGACCGAAGTGAACGGCAAGATAACGATAATCCCGATACGCTTTGCGTTCGGAACGGTGAAGTTCCTCTTATATGAACTTCCGGGTTCCGAGGATCTTGCAAAATAAAAGGTATGTCCCATGCGGACATACCTTTTTTATTTCCCGTAAAATGTTCACTGCTTTATCAGGCTGTTTCTTACAAGCTCTTTCATTTCGGCCACTTCACATACGGTATCATGTAGGATCTTCGCATTCCTGATCTCTTCAACCGCCCTCGGAACCTTTACATGAGAGATGGCACTCAGTTCATCAACAAGTTTGAAATCATCGGTTTCATCATTTTCTTTACCGATCGCCCTCATAACGTTCCTTGTAAACTTATATGGGCTTGCCGTCGAAATGATGACGCTCCTGTTCTCATCATGAGCCCCCGCTTTGTACTTGCGGTCTGCCGCAGCGGCAACCGCCGTATGTGTATCTATCACATATCCCGTTTCCTTATATATGGAATCGATGGTCTCAAAAACTTCATCCTCGCATGCATATGCTCCGTAAAAATCCTTAAGCCCTTCCTTCATCTTTTCATCGATCTCATAGCGCCCGTTTTTCTCAAGGCTTCTCATAAGGTCTGCGTTTTTCTTCGGATCACATCCTCCGATAAAGTAAATAAGTCTCTCGAGATTGCTGGATATGAGGATATCCATCGAAGGTGAAGTCGTAAGGATAAACTCCCTGTTCCTGTCGTAATCACCTGTATTGAAGAAATCATATAAAACCTTATTTTCATTGGATGCACAGATGAGCTTACCTATAGGGAGCCCCATCTGTTTTGCGTAAAAAGCGGCAAGTATATTACCGAAATTTCCTGTGGGAACGGTAAAATCAAGCTTATCGCCGGCTTTAATATGTCCACCCTTTACCATTCGGCCGTATGCATATACATAATACGAAACCTGAGGGATGAGACGTCCGATATTAATCGAATTGGCTGATGAAAAACAAAATCCCTCACTGTTAAGCTCTGCCTTAAGCTCCTCATCATTGAATATAGCCTTGACTCCGCTCTGGCAGTCGTCAAAGTTGCCCTTAACACCGACAACCTTCGTGTTTTTTCCCTTCTCTGTCACCATCTGCAGTTCCTGTATCCTGCTGACTCCGCCCTTGGGATAAAAAACGATGATCCTTGTCCCCGGCACATCCGCAAATCCGGCCAAAGCAGCCTTACCCGTATCACCCGATGTCGCAGTAAGGATCACAACTTCCTTATCCACATTATTCTTCTTTAGTGCGGTCGTAAGCAGATACGGCAGAATGGAAAGCGCCATGTCCTTAAACGCTATCGTCCTTCCATGGAACAGTTCGAGAAAATACATATCGCCCTTCTTTACAAGCGGCGCTATCTCATCATCATCGAACTTCTCATCATAAGCGCTGTTTATACAATATAGAAGTTCCTCCTTCGTATAATCGGTGAGGAACTCCTTCATGACCTCATATGCTGTCTCCCTGTATGAAAGCTCCGGAAGTCTGTCAAGACTTATATTAAGCCTGGGGAAGCTTTCCGGCACAAACAGGCCGCCATCATCACACAAGCCCTTGATGACTGCCCTGGAAGCAGTTACTCCGGATTCCCCGCCTCTGGTACTCCTGTATAAAATGTCCATATCTTCGCTCCGTTCCTATTCCTGCTTTTCATTCTCCGCATTCGCGGCTTCTTTAGCATTCTTCCTGTCCCTTAATTTCTTTCCGGTAAAACCGCCGCATATCGCTACTGCAACCATTATCACCACAAGCAGCAGATAACTTATAAACGAATTGAAAAAACTTACCATTACCGTTTCCTCCTTAATCTATCTAAGAACTATACCATTCACTGAGCGATATCGTCAAGCAGGTCGTCTCCGTCCGCAGCAGACGTTGCCAGTGTGTCACATCTTTCATTCTCGGGATGCCCGTCATGTCCCTTGACCCATGTAAAAGTCACCGTGTGCTGTTCCATGGCCTTAAGCAGTCTGTTCCACAGATCCGGATTCAAGACCGGCTTTTTCTGAGATGTACGCCAGTTGTTCTTCTTCCATTTGTCTATCCAATGCTGATTGAAAGCATCCGTAACATATTTGGAATCCGATATCACCTCCACCTCACACGGCTTTTTAAGCGCCTCCATTCCCACAATGACCGCCATTAATTCCATTCGGTTATTGGTGGTTTTCTTATAGCCTGCGGAAAACTCCTTCTCGTGGAGTTCGCCGCCCGGATCGACATAGTGTAATATCGTGCCGTAACCGCCCGGCCCTTCGGGATTGCTCCTTGCCGCGCCGTCCGTATACATCGTTACCTTCATATCCTGTCACTTTCCATCCTTTATATTTTCAGTGATCACAACATACTGCGGTGAAAATAAGATCATCGTACTACGCGGTTCCCCATTCACCTGTACGGGTAAATTCTTCAACCATCTGTTCCGCATCCGATATAAGCTTCTTATCATAGTCCATAACGCCCAGAAGCTTTATCGCATTTCTTGAATGCGCTCTTCCCGTTTTCAGAAGATAATTGAACTTAACATCATCCTCTTCTATCTCTTCGTCAAAATGATAATTCGTGTATTTACCTTCCAGTATCTTTGTCAGCTCTATATCATGCGTAGCAGCAAAAGTAATGTAGTCGGGTCTGTTGAGGCTCTTAAGTATCTGTGTCGAAGCCGCTATCCTCTCTATCGTATTCGTGCCCCTTAACACTTCATCGATACAGCATAATACCGGCACACCTTCCTTACCCGCATCGATTATCCTCTTAATCGATTTTATCTCGACTATGAAATAACTCTCACCGTTCCTTATGCTGTCCGAAAGAGCCATTGATGTAAAGATCATAAAACGGGATGCCCTGTACGATGAAGCGGGAACATATCCGAGTGTCTGTGCCATCAGTGCAGCAATGGTAACGGTTTTAAGAAAGGTTGATTTTCCCGAAGCGTTCGATCCCGTAAGTAGTATAGGGCCATCGGCGCTTATACTGTTCGGTACCGGCTCGTTTAGCATCGGATGTACGCATTCACGCACTTCGTAAACCGCCTTATCACCTTCAACGAACTGCGGAACGCAGAAACGTTCAAGGCTCCTTTTATACGATCCTGCCGCGATCGATGCGTCAATTGTGCCTATTATCGAACGGATACGGTCTATGTCATTCACGTGGAACTTTAACTGTCTGATCAGTCTGTTTATCATTATCAGGTCCACATGAAAGAACATCTTGATATATTCAACGAGAAGCATTATCGGATTATCCATCGAAACCGTTCCCGAAGATATCCATATTGCCTTTCTCTGTATATTTACAAGAGGAGCACTGCTCTCAATAAGCTTTTCAATATCATCCCTCAATACCTCGATGCCCGACTTGTTAAAGTTCTCACAGGCCTTCAGCATTCTGGCCGTATAATTGAATGTGACCACAACGGGATCTATCGCTTTCTTCTTTACAAGATATGTACCTATGGATGCTATCGCCGCAACAATGAGCATGAGCACGCCGGCTGCCGGCATTATAAAGATAAGCGCTATGGACACAAGCATAAGTCCGGCCATGATATAATGCTGCATATTGGATTCAGGCTCCAGACCGTATACATATTCAAATATCTTCGTTACCGAAGTCTTCCTGTATATTCCGATCGAGTGGAGTATCTCCTGTACCTTCAGCCTGTCATCATCATGCGAATCGAAATATTCCATCAGCCGGGTAAAATGTATCACACCGGCATCTTCCGCAAGAGCCGGCGTATGCAGTCTGTGATACAGTTCCTCTTCTCCAACCGCGCTGCAGCATGTATCCATCTTCACAAAGATATCATCCATGCCAAGATCGTTCCACGTTATCTCATCAATACTGAAATGGTCCTTCTTATCGGACTCTTTGCTCTTATGATACATACTTATATGATCTATCTCATCCCGGGTCAGTGACTGATCGTTCTGAGTCCCGTAACTTTCCCTGAGCCAATTAAGACGTATCTTTTTCTGCTGCTTTTCCCTTGCGCTGCCCGTTAAAAATACTATTATGACGATTATGGCAACGACCAGTACTACTCCCATATACTGCATCAGAACAACCTCTTCTGTATTGCCTCCGCAGCCTTATATATCTCGCCCGGAGTCATTCCGACATTGAACTTTCCGTCTTCATAAAGGATACTTCCGTGTATCATAGTAAGCTTTACGTTCTGCTTGCTACCGCTGTATACAAGATTATTGGGTATATCGTTTATCGGCTGCATATTCGGCTGTTTAAGATCGATCATTATAAGATCCGCTTCCTTGCCTTCCGCAAGCACATCGCAGTCATCAAGTCCCATTGCCTTTGCGCCGTTTACCGTTGCCATCTTAAGAACTTCCATCCCGTTTACGACTGATGCATCCTTCTCCCTTAGCTTTGCAAGGCCCGTAACAAGGAACATCTCACGGAACATATCCAGACAGTTATTGGATGAAGGGCCGTCTGTTCCTATCGCAACATTTATCCCTTCATCAAGGAATCTCTTGACCGGTGCTATTCCGCTTGCAAGTTTTGTATTGGAGCCGGGATTGGTAACTGCCGTAAGAGAGCGCTTCTTAAATATCTCAATGTCTTCGTCAGACATATGGCAGCAATGATATCCACCGCCTCCGAAATCAAAAAGTCCGAGCGAATCAAGAAATACCGTGGGTGTCATCCCATATCTTTCCTTGCATTCCTCAACCTCCCTGACTGTCTCCGAATTATGCGTAAACATGGGTGCGCTGTATTTATGAGCAAGTTCGGACAGCTTCTCGAGCAGCTCCCTGTCGCAAGTATACTCGGCATGGAAACCCATCATATAACTTGACAGCGGATGTTTTCCGTTAAGCCTGTTATATCTGTCCTCAAACTCTTCAAGCGAAGGACCGAACTTGTTGATCCCGCTTACCTGTACGACTCTCATACCGGTTTCTTCGCAAGCTTTCGCTATTGCGTCCGGCGAAAGATACATGTCCATGATCGCCGTGATACCGGATGTGAGATACTCAAGGACCGCAAGTTTGGTGAGCAGCCCGCAGTCTTCATCCGTCATTTTGGCTTCAAGAGGAAAGATCTTGGTCTCAAGCCATTCCTGCAGCGGAAGACCGTCCGCATATGAACGCATGAGCGTCATTCCCGAGTGGGTATGAGCATCCTTGAATCCCGGCATGAGAAGATTACCGTCGCAGTCGATATTGCGTGTGAACTTCTTATTAAGCTTTTCTCTCTCCTCTTCAGGCATGGCTGCTCCGACATATGTTATCTTACTGTCTTCCACCCACAGCTCACCGTCAAATATGTCCTGCCCTTCCACCATCGAAAGTATCCGCGCATTAAAAAAACGTATATTCATCTTCTCTCCTTCCCCGATCCGTCGTTAAACCGGATCCGATTAAATAAATTTTATATGATACTGTCCGGGCCGAAGCTGTCAGGCAGCAGTTGTGACAGGGTGAATTCCCTGTAGTCTTCCTCGCTTCGTGCCACTATCACTCTGAATAATTCGGGAACGCAGAATTCTCGCATAACCTGTCGGCATGCACCGCATGGGAAAGCATAATCCCGGGTCTCATCACCGTCACCGATCCCGCCTACTATGGCTATCGCCTCAAAATCCTGTCTGCCTTCCGAGACAGCCTTGAAAAATGCTGTCCTCTCCGCACAGTTGCACAGACCGTATGACGAATTCTCAATATTACAGCCTCCGGTTATCTTCCCGTCCCTGCCATAAAGTGCAGCTCCGACTCTGTATTTTGAATAAGGTGCATATGCACTTCTTCTTGCCTCAAAGGCAGCTCTGATCAGTTTTGCATTATCCATTGTTAAGCTCCAGATAGTATACTTCAGTGTTCATAAGTTCAAGATCCGACGTGTTCCCGTAAGCAACGGAAGCATAAGGAACTATCCTTCCGCTTGCAAGTTGTGAAAATATCGCATCATACTCAACCTGCGAAAATACATCGAAGCGGGAGTTCTCCATTTCAAGTGCGATACCGTTGTTTGCGGCATTCATCTCTACTACCTCTCCGCCTTTTAACGTACCGTTATAATAACTGCCAAGACAGTTATATACGGCATTTGTGAGCATTTTCTCGGCAGAAGTGATCACCGTGTCCGACATAGTGCTCTGGTCGATATCAACACCTATCACCTTGCCTCCGTTTTCTTCCGCTGCGCTCATTACCGACCTGCCCATGGCTCCTCCGCAGGCAAAGATCACCTGTGTGCCTCCCTTATACCATGCGCTCGTCATGTTCTTTACTTCATCACTCTCTATGAAAGTATTGGCATAACAGTATTTTACCGTTACGTTAACGCCCATCTCTATGGCGGCATAATCTGCTCCCTGTACAAACCCGTAACCGAACTGGATTATGGAATCCTGGTTTGTCCCGCCGACAAAGCCGAGTTCCGTGTTCCCGTCACGGACTGCCGAATATCCCGCAAGGAAACCGGCCTGCTCTTCGGAAAACATCACGGGGATGGTATTCTCCTTAATGGTAAGATCATCTCCGGCAGCATTATGCGGCTCACCGTCAAGCAGTATGAATTCAACCTTGGGATACTTCTTCTGCGCAATATATATAGCCTCTTCAAAAAGAACACCCGGACATACGACCACATCGGCTCCGTCACGTACGGCCGACTTGATATTCTTAAGATATGCATCCGTAGTTGCGCCGTCGGGTTCATATACCTTGCTGGTCTTACCCGTTGAATCGGTAAAACTTACTACTCCTTCATATGCCCCCTGGTTAAAGGAACCGTCATTTATCGTTCCCATATCCGTCACAAAGGCTATGTCGATGCCCTTACCGCATCCCGCAAGGGCAAACGCCGTTAACAGTACGGAAAGGACGTATGATATTCTTTTTGTCATAAAACCTGTTTCCTCCATAAGACCGGGATGATCACAGCTTACCGAAACGGCTGATCGACTCGGTTACAAGCTTCTTGAACAAAGGTGCGGCAGCATTGGCGGCAGCCTGTACTTCATCATGTGTGAGCGGATTCGGTGACAGTCCCGCCGCAAGGTTGCATACGCAGGAGATACCGCATATCCTCATACCGCAATGATTGGCGGCGATCGCTTCTACAACCGTACTCATTCCCACGGCATCGGCTCCGAGCGCTTTAAACATCCGTATCTCAGCCGGGCTTTCGAAGGAAGGCCCTGTAGTCTGGATATATACGCCCTCTTTTATTTTTATTGAAAGATCCGAAGCTGATGATCTTATGATATTGCACAGTTCTTCATCGTAAACCTTGCTCATATCAGGGAATCTGGTTCCCAGTTCTTCTATGTTCTGTCCTATGAGCGGATTTGGTGCGAAATTGGAAATATGATCCGTTATCAGCATGAAATCTCCGGCTGTAAGATCAAGGTTGATACCTCCGGATGCGTTTGTAAGGAAAAGTATATCCGCACCCATCATTTTCATAAGCCTCGTCGGGAGCACAACATCGGTCACGGGATATCCTTCATAATAATGCACCCTTCCCTGCATGCACACAACGGGTACATCGTTAACATATCCGAAAATGAACTGTCCCTTATGCCCCGGTACCGTGGACACGGGAAAATCCGCTATCTCATTATACGGAAGCGAGGATACCACCTTAATGTCATTCCCGTAATCTCCGAGACCGGATCCTAAGACAAGTGCAACCTTCGGTTTAAACGGTACCCTGTCCTTTATACTCTCATAACATTTTAAAACCTTGGAATAAACTTCATTCATGATAAAACCTCCATTTATTATTCTGACTCCGAAAGGAGTGTGGATAACAGTTCCTTGACCTTATGATAGTCGAACATATCATATGCCTCTTTTATCTGTCTTACTACAGAATTAACTTCATCTCCGTAATTCGTACCATACATTTCGTTTATCATCTCTTCGCATTTTTTCAGATTAACATTATTCAGGTTCTGCTGCAATTCTTCAACAAAACCGTGCATTAAGGAAACCTCTTCCATACCGCTCAGATCCGGTCCGCTGTCCGTGCCTCCTTCAAATGCATTCTTTGATACCAGTATTTCCTTCACATTGTCCAGTAACTCTCTGAAATCCTCAAGACATTCGTCAAGTTTCTCCCCGATATATCCCCGGTTGTTCTCCTTTCCGGCAAATTCGAGTTTCTTGAAACGTTCGGATATGGCATATGCTCCTATGCTTGCGGAGCTGCTCTTAAGTGCATGGACATTTGTGGTAAACAGCTGGATATCTCCATTCATAAACTGTTCCGGCACCGCCTTCCACTTATCTAGTCCCTCATTGTAATATGTGTTCAGTACCGTCAGGTATACGTCCTCGGACCCTCCTACATTATTTATTCCCTTTTCGATATCGATCTCAAGGCTCCTGTCGTCTTTATCATTCTCCTGTTTTGCGGTTTCCTGCGCTTTCTCCGGTTTCTCTTCTTCATCCGATACCACGACTGCCATTTCGTTCGGAAGATACTGCCTTAACAGTCTCGACAGATGATAATCCTTTACGGGCTTGGCGATATAATCGTCAAATCCTTCATCGATAAGTCTCTCCCAAACATCCCTGCCAAGCTCTGCCGTTATACACAGCACGGGTATCCTGGAATTATGCCCGGCCATCTTTTTTATCCTTCGCAGCGTTTCTATTCCATCCATTTCCGGCATCAGCTGGTCGAGAAGTATCAGATCATAATCCTCTGCCCTTAACATATCAAGACAGGCTATACCGCCTGATGCAGTCTTTGCCTTCACTTCATAATTCTCAAGAAGGCTGCATATGACCTTCTGGTTGACAAGACTGTCATCCACGACCAGAACCCTCGCATCCGGGAAGACAACTCTCTCCATCTTCCTCTTCCTTGTATATTCGCTCTGATCCCATTCTCCGTTGAGAACATCCACTATATTAAGACACGACAACGGTTTTCTCAGTATCCTGCAATTACCGAAATCCTTATATACATGATTGTAATCGGTGATAACATAGGTCATATCCTCGCACATTGTCTGTGTCAGGATATCATAAAGCAGTTCGTAATCCTTCTCCCAGAGGAATATGTGGGTGTAGCGATGGTTCTCTATCTCATTTCTGAATGCTACCGGTCCGGCCGCATAGACAGGACTGATCTTTATATCTTCCATGAGATTTTTCCATACGTTTTCCTCATCCTTATCGTGAAGATAAACAAGAACCCTTCTTTCCATACTTTCGTCTACGGAGAGCATCGGAGTATCATCTATTACGTAGTTTGAGAATTCAAAAATGATAGCGGTTCCCACTCCCACGACACTCTCTATCTTAAGGAAACCGTCCATCATCGCCAGGAGTTCATTACATATGGATATCTCAAGTCCGAGACCTTTAAGTGTGGCATTACGCCTCGAATCGTACTTATTGAAAGCTCCGAGAAGAGAATCAACATCTGCTTCCGGCATACCGTTGCCCGTCTCCGCTATCCTGCATTTCAGTCTCAGTATATGCTCTTCAACTATCCTCTCCGAACGTATCTCAAGAGACATGCTCCTTCTCTGATTCTGCTGTATCGAATTGTACAGCAGGTACATAAATATCTGCTTTATACCCTGTATGTCTCCAAACAGATATGTCGGGATCGTACGGTCTATGAACACGTAAAATTCGGCTCCCTCGTCCTGCATTCCCTTTGAAACATCATCTATGACATCACGCATCAGATCCCTGAAGCTGTATTTGACAGATACAGGATCCCATTTATTCGAATCCAGTTTTGAATAAATGAGGATATTATTTACTATCCTGAGAAGCTGCGATGATGCATCCCTTATGACCTCAGCCTGTTCGCGTGCTCCCGGAGTAAGATCCTCCTTAAGTATAAGTTCGTTCATTCCTACTATGGCATTCATGGGATTGCGGATCTCATGCGTCATATTTGCAAGAAATCTTATCTTGCTGAGTTCGGAATTCCTGATGGAAATGTAGGACTGCTCCTTCTTGACCTTGATACGGTTAAACAGTGCTGTCTGGTAGGACACTATCAGTATCGGGACAAGGCAGGCGAACAGGAAATTGATCACCTTCTCGACAAACGAACATTTGGTATCCATATAATAGTTCAGTTTTTCAGTATTGTAATAGCAGTACACGAAGATCGCACAATAATAGACAAGCTCCAGTGAAACCACTATCCATACACTCTTCCCACCGATAAGGAAAAACGTGAGTACCACTGTCGACGCCAGGAAAATGGGAACACCGTTATAAATATAGCCCGTAACAAAGAAAAACATCGGGAATATCAGAAAACAGGTCACAAAACAGACCACATAGGACATAAGCCTGTATTCGGAATAACGCCATAACAAATACGTGAGAACAGACAAGATCAGAAAATACGCACATTCCGTCATGAGAACATATTTTCCGAACCGTGCCACCGGCGCCATAAGCATAATGATCAGAAGCACGGGAAGGACATACCCCACCACCAGGTAGAATTTCTTCGATTCCATAGGGACATTCTCATCATAGAGATACTTTATTATATTTTTTATCCTCTTTTCCAGTTCTGTCTTCATATCCCGGTCATCTGTCCTAATAAACCAACAATTCCTTGGGCAGCAGGGTCCTTAAGGATTTCTCCAGCCTGTCGATCTCTATCGGCTTGCTGATAAAATCATTAAATCCCGCTTCCATAAACATTTCCCTTGCTCCGTTTATGACATTTGCGGTAAGCGCGACCACAGGAAGCCCGGCTACCGAACGATCCCTCATCGATCTTATCGCTTCAAGTGTATCGATACCATTCATCTCCGGCATCATGTAGTCAAGAAATACGATATCGATATGCTGCTTTCTAAGAACGTCGAGTCCTTCTTTACCGCTCAGTGCGGTTAACACAGTCGCCTTGTATTTCCTCAGTATGCCGCTCGCAACATTTAAGTTGGTAAGATTGTCATCGACCACAAGTATAGTAGCGTTCGGGCATGTGAAACCGCCTTTGTTCACCACTTCCCTTGCATATGTCGAATCATTGTTGAGCAGTACGGAAGATACGTTCAATGCATGAAGCGGCCGTGTCATGACATATCCCACCTTGTTTATGGATATGGATTCGTTAAGGCTCGCTATGATAACGAGATTTTCCTTGGTGAGTTCATTCTCAAGAAATCTCATGTCACCGTAATACATCTGTGCCGAAACAAATATATGAGAATAACTGCTGTTCATCACGCTGCTCTCGAAGGTTCTCTTATCCGGTGCGACTTCGTAATATACATGAAGATCGTCAAGGATCCTCTTAAGAACAAGGCATTCCTCATCATCTCCTACATAAATGAGCACACTATACAGATCTGTATTGCCTACATCCACGATCTTTGCCTTATCATCTATCTGCATCGGAACGTTAAACCCGAAATTACTGCCCACATGATAACTGCTCTTAACTGTTATCCGGCCATCCATCTTCTCTATGATCTCCTTACAGATGGCAAGTCCGAGTCCCGTTCCTTCTACCGCATTAAGTCCGTCTTCCGTAAGATCTATCCGTTTGTATAATTCAAACAGATGCGGGATGTTCTCCGACTTGATACCGATACCGGTATCCTCAACTTCAGCCTTTAGGATTATTTCGTTTTCATCGCCCTCTTCGCCGCTTACTCTCAGTATTATCCTGCCTTCCTTGGTATATTTGACGGCGTTGTTCAAGATATTTATAAACACCTGCCTGAGCCTTGGTCCGTCACCGTAAAGGTATCTGGGCAGGCTCTCATCGATCTCCACAAAAAACCTCACCTGTGAATCCATAAGCCTTACAGATGACATATTTATTATTTCCATAAGCAATTTACTCAGATCGAACCTGCTTCGGTTAAGCACTATCTCCTGCGATCCGGTCTTACTCAGATCCATAACCTCATCCGTAAGTGACAGGAGCGCATTGGATGAATTCAGGATGTTATAGACGCATTCCTTAACATGATCGTTCACATCCTGATCGAGCAGCAGATCTATCGTGCCTATTATCGCATTCATCGGAGTACGTATTTCATGAGACATGTTTACCAGGAAAATATCCATGCTGACATAAGCGTTCATGGCCTCCACATGCAGCTTCTCAAGATTTTCCTCTTCCACTCTGTTCACATACATCCTGAACCGTATCGCTGCTCCGCAGCTTAATGACGTGATAAGTATCCCGACAAACACGGCAAGATAGTCCATTATCGTTTCATTTGCCATATTATCACGCATGGAGAACATGACTTCTCCGCCGTACAGCAGGATAATGTAGAAAATGATATCGATAAACGTTACGATGAATGCCCATTTTCTGGATAACAACAGCACGTTATACAGCAATCCGAAGATAAAATATACCGGAATGCAGTAGGAGATCTTACCGTATTCAAAATAGATCATCGGGAAAAATACAATATTTAATATAAAGGACATGATCAGGGCATGCAGTTCATATTTCCCGTTGATATTACCCACATAAAGAGTATATAAAGCGGCAGCCGCCGTTGCCACGGCTATAAGGAATGCGCGCATCGTCGGAAAGAATATGCGTATCAGGATAGTTGACATCAGCAAGGCCACGACGGCTATCATATGCATACCGTTATAGATCTTCACTTCGGTCGGAAGATCCGCATCAAAATATTTCTTTTTCAGCCCGAGAAGTGAATTCTTCATCTGTCTGTTTTAATCCTATCTGCAGCGTGTTCGTAACTATCGGCATTATACAAAAATATTTCCACAAGATCCGGATCATAATGCGTTCCGCTCCATAACTGTATCCTCTTTACCGCCTCGGCATGAGTAAGAGGATCGGCGCCTTCATTATGGTTACGGAAATTGTCATAACTGTTCACTATGGCAAGAACCCTTGCCTCGAGCGGAATATCCGTTGTCATCAGCCGGTCGGGATAACCCTTGCCGTCCCATCTCTCATGATGATAACGGCACATATTATAAACATATAACAGGAAGTTATTTGAAGACACTGCTTCCGTGGCCTTTTTACATGCTTCCGCACCGATGATCGTGTGTGCATGATTGAATTCCTTCTCCTGAAGACTCAGATCTCCCATATCGGCAAGACATCTGTCTGTCATACACAGCTTGCCCATATCATGAAGCTTGCATGCAAACACGATCTGCTCCCTGTCCGAATCGGATATCGCATACCTTCCGGTCGCTACTATTTCCTCAAGAAACATATCCATGTACTTCTGTACTCTTTCGCAATGTCCGGCTATCTTATGCGACCTGCTCGCAAGAAGCGAAGCAAACATTTCAACAAGCGAATATTCAAGTTCCGCTATGTTCTGAACCTTATCCTTCAGAGTATTTGAAAGATTCTCATTGTATCTCTTGAGCTTACGTTCATTCTCTATCTGCTGGACATGTACATCAAGCCTCTTCCTTAAGAGTGCCGTGGTATAAGGTTTCCTGATATAATCAACGGCACCGAGATAATAACCCTCAACTTCCGTAGTGGGATCATCCTGCGCAGTAAGGAAAATTACCCGTACATCAGCAAGTCTCGGATCGTTCCTCATCTCGCTCAATACATAAAATCCGTTGACATCCGGCATGTCTATATCAAGAAGCATGATATCCGGCGGATCCGGCATATCATGCAGGAATTCAAGTGCTGTCTTACCGGCCGATACGGGAACTATCTCATATATCTCTTCAAGCACCTTCTTGGCCATGATAAGGTTAGTCATATTGTCATCCACGATCATTACCTTGTACATAGGATAACCTCCGTTTATTTTAGTCCGTCAATTCGTCTGCATCAGGTATTTCATTCCGTCTTTAAGTCCGTCGACAGTCAGTCTGTTCATTCTGAACAGTCCCTTAACCGCAGTCTCTGCCTCACGCCACGGTGCGTTGCCCGGAGCCATCTTGGGGTTTAGCCACAGTATCCTTTTGAAATTCTTCTTCATGAGCTTCAGCCATTCATAACCCGACAGCCCGTCGTTCGGTCCCCTGTAATTACCGGTATCCGAATACAGTTCCTCCGGTGCCATGGCGGCATCACCTACGATTATCACCTTATAATCACTGTCTAAGTTCTTAAATATCCATTCCGTCTCTATCCAGTCGCCGAACTCGCATTCCGGCGTATTATAAAGCCTCGCATAAATGCAGTTATGAAAATAATAAGTCTTTACATCCTTGAAATGATTGGATTTATTAACCGACTGGAACAATTCGTTCAAAAGGCTGCTGTACGGTATCATCGTACCTCCCGAGTCCATCAGGAGCAGAAGCTTTACCGTATTCTTCCTCGGCCTGTCAAAAACTATCTGCAGGCATCCTCCGTTGTTGCACGTTTTATCTATCGTCCCGTTTATATCAAGTTCTGTCTTCGGAACATCAAGTCTTGTCGAGAACTGGCGCAGCTTCCTTAATGCCACCTGGAACTGCCGGTTGTCAAGCACTCTGTCATTTCTGAAATCGCGGAACTTCCTCTCTCCTATGACCTGGAACGCCGACTGGTATCCGGTCGTGCCGCCTATCCTGACACCGCCCATATGACCGCCGAGATTTCCGAACGATGAATTGCCCATTGTGCCTATCCACTGATTTCCGCCGTTATGCTCGCTCTCCTGATCCTTCTGGCGCTCTCTGAACTTCTCGAGTACCTCTTCCTTTGTCTCCTCTATCCTGTTGACCTCACCGTCGATGAGCTTCTTCATCATCTCCTGTTCGGCGCTCTGGGCAAAGTCAGACTTGTCAAGCCATCTCTTCATCTGCTCTGACACATCCTCGGGTTCCATATGAATTCCCTTGAAATAATCGTTGAACAGCATATCGTACTTATCGAATTCATTCTCCGATTTGCACAGGATCATCCTCGATATGTAATAAAATTCCGTTATCGAGGCATGCGTAAGTCCCTTATCGATAGCATCGATAAGGGTAAGCCACTCGGAAAGCGATACATCCATTTCATGATCCCGAAGGAAGAAAAAATAGTCAGTGAACATCTATACCAAACCTGTCTTGTCTTATCATTGTGATCAGGAAAATATCCGCCTACACATTCCTGCGGATGACCGCCTCAAGATCCTCATCCTTCTTGACCACGGTACCTATGAAAGGCAGTTCTGCGCATATCTTCTCGGTCGGTATCCCGCCAAGCTGCAGCGCCCTTATCCAGTCGATGAGTTCCGAAGTCGACGGTTTCTTCTTAACATCCCTCAGATCCCTTATCTCGTAGAATGCCTTGAGCGCTTCATTTAAAAGATCCTCATCAAGCGAATCAAAATGCGTTCTTACTATCTCACTCATCAGTTCCTTATCCGGAAACGCTATATAATGGAAAATGCATCTGCGAAGGAATGCATCCGGCAGTTCCTTCTCAGCATTTGACGTAATGATCACTATGGGGCGGTGCTTTGCCTTTATGGTCTCCTTTGTCTCATGGATATAGAATTCCATCTGGTCGAGTTCCCACAGCAGGTCATTCGGGAACTCAAGATCCGCCTTATCTATCTCGTCGATCAGCAGTACCACCTGTTCATCAGCCGAAAATGCCTCGCCGAGCTTACCCAATTTGATGTAACGGCTTATGTCGTCAACACCTTCTTCACCGAACTGTCCGTCATAGAGACGCTGTATCGTGTCATACACGTACAGGCCGTCCTGAGCCTTGGTCGTTGATTTGATATTCCATATGATAAGCTTCATTCCAAGCGATTCCGCTATCGCCTGGGCAAGCATCGTCTTGCCGGTTCCCGGTTCGCCCTTGATAAGAAGCGGCTTCTCCAACATCCTCGCAACATTTACCGCCGACATGAGCTCGTTCGAGGCTACATATGTGGCGGTACTCTTAAATCCGTTTGTATTTATATCCATCTGGTATCTCCATTCGATTTATTGATAATTTGCCTCTTATATGATAAGATATTTCAGTTGTAAAATCAATAAAATACTGAAATGAGGCAGATAATATGATAAAGGATATATTCGCTGAAAATACGCAAGTCCTCTCTTTTGAGGTGTTTCCTCCCAAAAAGGACGATGACTTCGACAATGTGTTTAAGACAATAGATGAACTTTCACAGTTGAATCCCGATTTTATTAGTGTGACCTACGGCGCGGGCGGGAGCAATTCCAAAAAAACGCTGGATGTGGCCTCATATATCCAGAACAAAAAAGGGATCGATGCCCTCTGCCATATGACCTGTGTCGGCTATACCAGGGCTGACCTTGACAGGGCGCTTGACGATTTTGACTCTTCTTCGCTTAACAATGTCCTCGCGCTGCGGGGCGACAGACCGGCATCAATGTCCGATGAACAGTTCAATAACAGGGAATTCATGTACGCCAATGAAATGGTAGAATATATACGTGGTAAAAAAGGAACCACCGTCTGCATAGGAGGTGCCTGCTATCCCGAGAAGCATCCCGAATCGGATACTCTCGGAGCGGATATAGAAAACATAAAGCGTAAGGTGGATGCAGGGCTTGATTTCATGACCACGCAGATGTGTTTCGATAACGAGCTGTTTTTAAGATATTTCGATCTCCTTGATAAAAACGGGATAACCGTACCCGTGACCTGCGGGATCATGCCTATAACAAAAGCCAATCAGCTCGGCCGTTCGGTCACGCTCTCCGGCTCCTCGGTCCCAAAGACATTAAGTGACATCATCGCCCTTCACGGCGATGACCCCGATGAGATGTTTAAGTACGGAACAAAATACGCCGCGGACCAGATAACAGATCTTAGGTCGCACGGCGTAAACAGGATCCATATTTATGCGATGAATAATCCCCGGACCGTCAGGGCAATACTTGAACAGTTATAGGTCTATACCCTGTCCCATCCGAATGATCCGTTCTCATCCCTGCGGTCACGAAGCATAAGATCGCGTACCGCTTCGGCTGCGGGTTTATTCTCAAACAGGATGAGATTTACCTGATCTATAATGGGAAGGTCGACTCCGTACTTTTCGCCCAGGGCCTTGGCAGCCTTGGCAGAATACACTCCTTCCACTACCATCTTGACTTCTTTCATGGCCTCATCCATAGTCTTGCCCTGTCCTATAAGGATACCGGCGCGGCGGTTCCTCGAATGCATGCTCGCACAGGTGACTATAAGATCCCCTATGCCGGTAAGTCCTCCGAAGGTCTCAAGCCTTCCTCCCATGGCCACACCCAGTCTGCTTATCTCGGCTATCCCTCTTGTTATAAGTGCCGCCTTCGTATTATCTCCGTATCCGAGTCCGTCCGCTATACCGGCCGCAAGCGCGAC